>VAXA01000259.1 GCA_005883365.1 Actinomycetota bacterium | reverse complement strand
TGTCTGATCGTCTGATCGCTCCATGGAGGAGGAGGTAGACATGAGGCAGCGTCGGTTCCGCGTCGGCGCGCTCGTCTTGGTGGTCACGGTCGTCCTCGGCGGCTGGAGCGCGAGCTCCCTCGCGTCGTCGGCGCAGCGCGATCGCACATCCGCGAAGCCGGTGGTCATCGGCATCTCGCTCTCGCTCTCGGGTGACTTCTCGGACGAGGGCAAGGCGGCGATGCGCGGCTACAAGCTCTGGCAGGCGCACCAGAACGCGCAGGGCGGCCTGATGGGCCGGAAGATCCAGCTCAAGATCGTCGACGACACGTCGAGCCCGGATCAGGCCGTGACGAACTACACGAACCTGATCACCAAGGACAAGGTCGCCTTCGTCCTCGGGCCGTTCTCGACGCTGCTGACGGCACCGTCGGCGACGGTTGCCCACCGCTACGGCTACGCGTTCATCGAGCCGGCCGGCGGCGGGCCCGCGGTCTTCCAGGCGAGGCTGAACAACGTCTTCTTCGCGCAGCCGGCGCCGGCGATCAGGAACGCCGACGTCCTCGCGCATTACATCCTGTCGCTGCCGAAGTCGAAGCGGCCGAAGACCGCCGCGTACCCGATGCTGGACGACCCGTTCGCGGCGCCGCCGATCCAGCGGCTCAAGAAGACCCTCGAGGCTCACGGGATCAAGACCGTCTACTCGAAGATCTACCCGTCGGAGACGACCGACTACTCGCCGATCATCCAGGCAGTCGTCAACGCGAAGCCGGACCTGATCGCCGCCGGGACGCAGAGCGTCGACGGGTATGCGATGGCGAAGGGACTGCTCCAGCTCCGCTACAACCCGAAGTTCCTCTACATCGAGAACGGCGCGAACAGCCCGCTCGAGTTCCCGTCGAAGATCGGGCGCGCGAACACGACCGGCATCTTCTCGTCGGGGGACTGGTTCCCGCAGGCGAATTTCAAGGGGAACAAGCAGTTCATCAAGGAGTACGTGAAGCGCTACGGCGGCGACAAGAGCGGTCAGGACATCGACACGACGACCGCCGAGGCGTACTCCTGCGGGCAGATCCTCACGGAGGCCGTGCAGAAGACGCACTCGTTCTCGAACACGAAGATCATCGCCGCGCTCCACACGGGCACCTGGCACGGCGTGAACGGCAACTTCCACTGGAACAAGTACGGCAGCCCGAACGGCAACTCGATCCTCGTGCAGTGGGTCGGCGGCAAGCTCGTTCCCGTCTTCCCATCGTCGATCGCAGTGCACAAGCCGATCGCGAAGCCGAAGTGGCACGGGTAGGACGAGAGGGAAGGAGAGGGACGAGGTAGCCGGGAGGAGGCTGGAATGCAGACGTTCGTGCAGGCGGTGATCCTGGGCGTGCTCACCGGCGGGCTCTACGCGCTGATGGCGAGCGGGCTGACGCTCGTGTTCGGGATCATGCGGGTGATCAACGTGGCGCAGGGTGCGTTCGTGATCCTCGCCGCGTATCTCAGCTACAGCCTCTTCGGCCACCTCGGCCTCGACCCGTTCCTCTCGATCCTGCTCCTGATGCCGGCGATGTTCGTCGCCGGCGTCCTGACCCAGCTCGTGTTCGTCCGCTCCCTGCGCGGCGAGCACGCCTCGGAGATGTCGCTGCTCGTCACGTGGGCGCTCGCGCTCGGGATCGAGGGGCTGCTCAGCATCGGCTACAAGACGACCGTCCGGGCGACGAACACGGGCTATGCGAACAAGTCGTGGACGCTCGGCTCCTACCGGTTCTCGGAGCCGCGCGTCTACGGCTTCGCTGCATCCGTCGTCATCCTGCTCGGTCTTTACTCGCTGCTCCGGTTCACCCGCTTCGGCCGCTCGATCCGCGCGGTCGTCCAGAACCCCACGTCGGCGCGGCTGCTCGGCGTGAACGAGAGGCTCGTCTCGGCGCTCGGGTTCGGGATCGGGGCAGCCACCGCCGCGGCCGCCGGCGCCCTCTACGGGATCGTCTATCCGTTCAACCCGGGCAGCCACTACGACCTGATCTCGCGGCTGCTCTCGATCATCGTCCTCGGCGGGCTCGGCAGCGTCGGCGGCGCAGTCCTCGCGGCGATGCTGCTCGGCGTCACCGAGTCCGTGGTCGCGGTGGAGTACTCGCCGACCTGGGCGTCGATGTCGTTCTTCGCGATCCTGATCCTCGTCCTGCTCGTTCGGCCGCAGGGCTTCTTCGGGCTACGGGAACGCGTGCTGTGACGGCGATCCGTCCCTTCGGGCTCGTCCGCGGGCTCGTCATCGTCGGCGCCCTCGCCGCCTTCCCGTTCGTCTTCAACGAGCACTGGCTCGTCAACATCGGCGTCTTCACGCTCATGTACGCGGCGCTCGCGACGGCGTGGAACATGTTCGCGGGATACAGCGGCTACATCTCGCTCGGCCACGTCGCATTTTTCGGGATCGGCGCGTACACGGTCGCGAACACCTTCAGCGTCTCGAGCCCGCTGCGTGGCTCGGCGTACAGCTTCACCTCGCACGCGTTCATGTCGATCGGCAGCGGCTACCGGCCGTTCTACGTGCTCCCGCTCGTCGGGCTCGCGGTCGCGCTGCTCTCCGTCCCGATCGGCTGGGTCGCGCTGCGCACGCGGGCGATCACCTTCGCGATCGTGACGCTGACGTTGCTCTTCGTCTTCCAGAACCTCGCCTTCAATCTGCGCGGCGTCACGAACGGCTCGTCAGGCCTTTCCGTCCCGACACCGAACTTCCCGGTCGAGACGTACGAGCGCCCCTTCTACTTCGCGATGCTGGGCGTGCTCGTGCTCGGGCTGCTGCTTTCCTGGCACATCGGCAGGAACAAGCTCGGGCTGATGCTGTTCGCCATCCGCGAGGACGAGGAGAAGGCCCGTGGGCTGGGCGTGCGCACGACCGGTGTGAAGCTCGTCACCTTTGCTCTCTCAGCCGGCCTGACGGCGATGGCCGGTGGAGTCTGGGCCTACTACCTGACCTACATCTACCCGCAGTTCGCGGTCGACCCGCTCGTGATGATCGGGTCGGTCGTGCCCGTCTTCCTCGGCGGTCGCGGGACACTCTGGGGACCGGTGCTGGGAGCGCTGATCCTCGTTCCGGCGCAGCAGTACATGGCGTACCGGCTCGGCGCGAGCGAGCTCTACCTCGTCGGCTATGCAGCTGTCTTCGTCGTGATCCTGCTCGTCTTGCCACGCGGGATCCTTCCCTCGCTCGGCGACGCATACGAGCGCTGGCGCTATCGCGGTGCGCGCGTCACGGTCCAGCCGGAGGAGGTGCCGGCCGCATGACGGCCGCCGCCGCGCTGCTGGAGAGCGACGCGCTGACGAAGCGTTTCGGTGGGGTCACCGCCGTCGAGGAGTGCTCCCTTGCGGTGCAGAGCGGAAGCATCACCGCGCTGATCGGGCCGAACGGCTCCGGCAAGACGACCCTCTTCAACCTGCTCACCGGCTACGACTTCGCCGACTCCGGCGCCGTCCGCTTCGACGGCCGTGCTGTGCGCCGGCCGAACCCGATCGCGCTCTACCGGGCGGGGCTCACGAGGACCTTCCAGCAGGCCCGGATCTTTCCGCAGCTGTCCTTGATCGAGAACATGACGGTCGCGGTGCACCAGCCCTGGCGCGCGATCGTCTACCCGGCGGTTCGCCGCGCCGATCGCGAACGCGCGCACGAGCTGCTCGAGGAGTTCGGCCTGGCGCGGCTCGTGGAGGAGCGGGCCGGGCGGCTCTCGTACGGCCAGAAGAAGCTGCTCGAGTTCGCGACGGTGCTCATGAGCAAGCCGCGGCTCGTTCTGCTCGACGAGCCGACCGCCGGGGTCAACCCCGTGATGGTCGAGAAGATCGAGGAGCGGATCCGCGCCCTGCACGCACGCGGCCTCACCCTCCTCGTCGTCGAGCACAACATGCCGCTCGTCATGGGCCTCTGCGACCGGGTGATCGTGCTCGACCACGGACGCAAGATCGCCGACGGCCCGCCCGCAGAGGTGCAGCACGACCCTGCCGTCCTCGACGCCTATCTCGGCACATGAGCTTCCTCCGCTTACACGACGTCTGCGCAGGCTACGGCCAGGCCGACATCCTGCGCGGCGTCAGCCTGGAGCTGGAGGCGGGAACCGTCACGTGCGTAATCGGCCCGAACGGCGCAGGCAAGTCGACGGTGCTGCGAGTGCTCAGCGGGCTGCTGAAGCCACGCGTCGGGACGGTGGAGTTCGCGGGCGACCCGGTCGGCGGTCTGTCCCCGGCGGTACTGCTGCGTAAGGGGATCGTCCACGTGCCGCAGGAGCGAAGCCTCTTCCCGCTGATGACAATCTGGGACAACCTGCTCATGGGCGGCCACTCGCTGCGGGATGGGGCGCTCGCTCGTCGCCGTGCCGGGGAGATCGCCGAGCGTTTCCCGCTGATCGAGGAGCGGCGCCACGAACGGGCGGGCACGCTCTCGGGAGGCCAGCAGAAGCTGATCGAGATTGCGCGCGCGCTCATGCTCGACCCGCGGCTCATCCTCCTCGACGAGCCGACGATGGGGCTCGACGCGAAGGCGCGCCATGCCGTCTTCGAGACGGTGAAGTCCCTCAACGAAGGCGGCCGGACGATACTCCTCGTCGAGCAGAACGCGCGCCTCGGCCTGTCGGTCTCTCATGTCGGCGCCGTGATGGACATGGGTGTCGTCCGGCTCGTGGACGAGGCGTCGAAGCTGCTCGGCGACCCGCGCGTCGCCGCTCTCTACCTCGGCGGCAACCCCGATACGCGCGCGAACGGCGGCGCGGCCAGAGCGCAGGGATGACAGACACGATGGCAGACACCGTTCCCAACCCCGTCCCCGCCGAGCCGATCGCCCGGCGCAAGACGTACGAGCTCGTCGCGGAGCGGCTCGTCGACATGATCGGCCAGGGTGCGTTGCGCTCGGGCGACGCGCTCGCGACCGAACGTGAGCTCACCGAACGCTTCGCCGTCGGGCGCTCCTCGGTGCGGGAGGCGCTGCGGATGCTCGAGTCGCAGGGAGTGATCCGCGCGGAGGGCGGGAGCTCGTTCGTCGTCGCCGAGGCGATGAATCCGCTCAACAGCTCGCTGCGCATGCTCTTCGCGCTCGACGAGCGAACCGGCATCCACGACTTGTTCGAGCTGCGCCGGATTCTCGAGTGCGAGGCTGCTGCTCTCGCCGCGGAGCGAAAGATCCCCGCTGACCTGGCCGAGATGGACGCGGCGACCGAGGAGATGGCCGCGGCGCTCGCCGACTCCGGCCTCGCCGACGACTTCATCGACGCGGACCTCCGCTTCCACCTCGCGCTCGCGGGCGCGACCGGGAATCGCCTCGTCTTGCACAGCATGCACGCGGTGCGTGACGTGCTGCGACGTGCGCTCTTGACCGTCTACCGCATCCCGCAGAGCCCGGAGAGCGCGGTGGGCGAGCACCGCAAGATCCGTGAGGCGATCGCCGCCGGCGACGCCGTCCGCGCGCGCGATGAGATGCGCGCGCATCTGGACCGCGTCGAGCTCGACGTCCACAAGGGAGGTGGGGATGGCTGAGGTCGGCTACGTCGGGCTCGGCGTGATGGGCAGCTCGATCGTGCACCGCCTGCTCGCGGGCGGACACGACGTCACCGTCTGGAACCGTACGCGCGAGAAGGCGGAGCCGCTCCTCGCCGAAGGCGCCCGCTGGGCCGATAGTCCACGCGAAGTCGCGGCGGCCGGGGAGCTCGTCTTCACGATGGTCACGAACACCGAGGCTGTGCGGGCGGTCACCGAGGGTGAGGACGGGATCCTCGCAGGCCTGCGTGCCGGCGCGATCTACGTCGATATGAGCACCGCGAGCCCGGCGAACACGCGCTCGCTCGCGGAGCGCCTCGCCGGGGCGGGCGCGTCGATGCTCGATTCGCCCGTCTCCGGCACGGCGGTCACGGTCGACCAGGGGAAGGCCTCGCTCATGGTCGGGGGCGACGATGAGACCTTCGAGCGGGCAAGACCGGTGCTCGAGGCGATCGGCCCGAAGGTGATCCATGTCG
>VAXA01000257.1 GCA_005883365.1 Actinomycetota bacterium | reverse complement strand
AGGCCGTCTCCCGCGAGCCTGGCTGGCACGCGCTCCACTTCGGGCTCTCCGACGAGGCGGCCGCCGAGAACGCCGAGGCGACTCGCTTCCTCGAGGCGCTCATCTTCCGCCGCTACGCCGCGAAGCTGCGCTTCGAGCTCGGCTTCTGGGACGCGTTCGCCGCCGAGCAGGGAAGCTCGCCGCGCGACTACGAGCCGCTGCTGACCGGCGCGACCGGGCTCCGCTACGACGGGCGCGGCTACCTGGCGGACATGGACGCCGGCTTCTACTCCGCCGACTACCTGCGCGCGTGGATCCGCTCCGCCCAGCTCAGCACGCGCCTGCGGCGCGACGTGGGGAAGGACTGGTGGCGCAGCCGAGGGACGGGCGAGATCCTGCGCGCGCTGTTCGCCGAGGGCACGCGACCGTCGAGCGAGGAGGTCGCGCGCCGGCTCGGCTTCGAGCCGCTCGACACCGGACCGCTCGTCGGCGAGCTGATCGGCGCCTGACCTAAGTGCCCCGGATGACCCCCGCGACGAGCGGCAGGAGCTCCTGCTTGTTGCGCGGGCGTTGCATGTCGAGCCGGACGAGCTCGTCGAGCTCCATCGCCACGAGCAGCACGATCGCGGCGATGTAGAAGTACGTCGCGAGGAAGATGAACACCTCGAGGCTTCCGACCGGGGTGCGGAAGTTGGCGACCGACCGGACGTACGAGGTGAAGATCAGGGTCTCGCCGATCCACCCGACGACCACGAGCACGGAGCCTAGGCTCGCCCAGCGTGCGCGACGGTGCTTCGCCGGCGCCCAGCGGACGATCAGCTCGAAGGCGAACGCGATGAGCGCGACGGCCGCCGGCCAGCGGAGGATCAGGATGGGGAGGCTCCAGCCACCCGAGACATGGCCCGCCCAGACGATGGCGATCGCGCCGAGCACCGCCGCGAGGAAGACGATCGCGAGGGCGAACGAGAGCGGAAACCGGATCCACCACGGCCGTTTCTCGGTGGCTTCGTAGATCTCGTCGAGCGCGCCAATCGACGCGCGGATGATCCCCGACACCTCCCAGACGGCCAGCGCCGACGCGAGCGCGAGGAGCCCGGCGCTGGAGGACGAGAAGACGCCGTGCACCGTCTGATCGATCCCGTCGAAGACGTGAGGTAGCACCTTGGGCTTGATCTGCGGCCCGATCGTCTTCTCCCAGAGCTGCCGCTCGTGGGCGGCGCCGAGGACGCCCAGCCCGAACAGTGTGCAGGCGACCGCCGCGATGAAGGTCCGCAGCGCGATCGCGCTCGCATACGTGAGGAGGCTATGACGGTCGAACAGATCGACCCAGAGCCGCACGATCGCCTTGAAGCTTCGCCAGCGGGATTGCACGGCGTGTGCAGCGTTCCCGCGCCTGCAGCCCGAAAACAGGCGGACGCGACGAGTTAGTAGGAGGGCTTGGCGAAACAGTGGCTGTGCCGCAGGGCCGCGCTGAGCGTCGCGACTCGTCGCTTCGCTCGTCCGCCGGCTGCGCCGGCTGCGGCGTCCTCGGTCGCACCGATAGAACACCGCTATCGGCGCTCCCTGCGTCCTTGCCTCGCGGCGCCCATCGCACCCCTGCGACGAGCACCGTTCCGCCAAACCGTCCTAGCGGAGGCCGGTGCCGAGGCCCTGCTGGGCGAGGGCCGTGGCGTCGTAGACGTCGCTGCTCGGCGGCGCCGAGATCGTGATGTCGCTGCCGTAGTCGTAGAGATCCATCGTCATGTCCAGCGGCGCGTGGCTCTGGGGGAGAGCGAAGGAGACATGGATCCGGTGGACGAGGCCGTCGGCGCCGATCCAGACGTCCTCGGGAACCTTCGGCAGCTCCGCAACGACGCCTGCGAGCAGCGGGCTCGTCAGTCCCTTTGCCTGCAGCGCCTTGGCCACGTCGATCGTGACGCGGTAATGCGTCGTGGCGGAGCCATCGACCGTCGCCGAGCCGAGATTGCTGACCTTGGCGCCTTCGGCCTCGAGCATCGAGAGGAGATCGCCCGGCTGGAACTGGCTCCCCGACAGGAGCTTCCCGAGGTCGAGCCCGGCGGACTTGCCGAGCTTCGAGACGTTGAGCTCGATCCATTGTTTCCCGCCGGGCAGCTGGGCCGTGAGGGAGCCGAGCCGGAGGTACAAGACGTAGTCGCCGTTCTGCTCCAGGGAGATCTCCTTCAGCGAGCCGCTGCTCTGCCGGAGGAGCGAGCTCACGCTCATCGTGAGCTCGCTGCTCGTGCCGTCGATCGCACCGGTGCCGTGCACGCGGATCGTCTTGCCGGCCTGCAACTGCGGGTTGTTGAACGCGAGATCGAAGCGGATCCGCGCCCCGCCTGCCTGCTGCGTCTTCGTGGCCGCAGCTGCGACCGGATCGAGCGAGAGCGCGTTGCTGCTGCCCCCGCCGCAACCGGCCGAGCCCGCCGCCGCCGCGACGACGGCGAGTGCGGCCGCGATGGTTGCCGAACGACCCCTGCGCACGGTCCTAGTGTAGACCCGGCTGCGGCCTCAGCCGGGGGATCTCCTCGGCCCGGGACGTTGGGGGCGGCCGCTATGGCCGTGGCAGCCGCCCCCTTGCGAGGAGCGGGACGGCCCGATGTGAGGACTGAGGCCGCCCCTATCGGTAGAGCACGGCCGGCGTCAGGTGGCCGGCTCTGTCGTGCTCTCTCTACTACT
>VAXA01000060.1 GCA_005883365.1 Actinomycetota bacterium | reverse complement strand
GCTTCTTCGTGTCGAGGAAGATCCGGTCGACAAGCGGGAAGAGGATCGTCCGGCGCGCGTCTGCCAGATGGATCTCAGGCCGGTACGCCCCGTCCGGGGCCAGGGTCCCGGCCTCTGTGCGCCCATCCCAGAAGAAGGTCCGGGGACGCCGCTTGGGCACCTGCGCCGCCTTCGCGATGATGGCGACTGTGTGGTTACCGGCATCGACGATCGACAGTCTCACGCGATCGTTATGGCGCAGCCTGATGCGGATCGACGCCTTGCTCGTCCCGCAGTGGCACGTCGGCGCCAGGAACTTCGAGACGCGCGCGCCGTAGACCGGGCTCTTGATCAGCTTCAGGTGCTCGGTGATCGCAAAAGCGGCAGCGGTGGCCACCAGCAGGCCCAGGAGCGTGACCGACGTGAGAACCCGCTGCAAAGCCCGCTGATTCTACGGGCCGATCATTAAGGAAGTGCTCAGGCTCGTTCGGGCGTCGCGCCTGGGTCTCCGAGCTTAAGCGCGACGGTGTAGGCGGCGAGTCCGACCGCGAGCGCTCCTAGGCCGCCGCCGAGGATCCAGTTCGCCTCGGGCACGTTCAGCAGCTTCAGACCGCTGAGGACGAGGATGCCGCCGAGCGCGGCACGGAGCACGACCTCCGGGAGCTTCACGGTATAGCCGCTCGAGATGAGAATGCCGGGCACGGAGCCGGTCAGCAGCCAGGCTGTCGCGTGCATCGAGACGTCGCCGGCGACGAGGTGGCCGATCCCGGCTACCCAGAGGAGCGCGGCCGCGTGGAAGATGTCGGTACCCACGATCCGCGCCATCGTGAGGGGATAGACGAGCACCATCACCAGCCCGAAGAAGGTGCCGCTGCCGACGGAGGTGAGGCCGACGACGAAGCCGAAGACGGCGCCAATCAGGACGGCGATGACCTTGTCGCGCCGACGCATGATGAATGGACCTTCGCTCGACTGCATGCCGCCCTTCACGAACGACTTGGCGAGGAAGCCCGAGCCGCCGGCGATCAGCGCGGCGCCGACCGCGTAGCTCTCGATCGTCTGCGCGTTCGAGAAGTGGTGCTGGATGAGGTGGGAGACCTCGACGCCGGTGAGCGAGAGCGGCCCCGAGCCGGCGAACATCCAGAGCGTCAAGTGGGCGTGCACGGTCCCGAGCCGCCGGTGCCGGATCGCCCCGAACGACTTGAAGATCGCCCCGTGGAAGATGTCGGTGCCGACCGCGTACGTCGGCTGGAAACCGAAGAAGATGACGAGGATCGGCGTCAGCAGCGAACCGCCGCCCATCCCGGTCAGGCCGACGATGGAGCCGAGCAGGAGGCCAGTGAGCGTGAATTGCCAGGTCATGACGCGCTGAGCACCATCCCAGCGCCGACGGTCTCGTTCGTCGCCTCGTCGATCAGCACGAACGCTCCCGTTGTGCGGTTTTCTCCATAGGGGTCAACACACAGCGGCTCGGCGAGCCGGAGCCGCACGACGCCGATGTCGTTCAGCTCGAGTCGCTCCGGCGCCGGGGCGTCCTCGAGCGTGTGGACGTCAGTCCGCGAGACGAGCTCGTCCGCGATCGCCCGCACGGAGCGCGTCGTCTGCTTTACGGCCAGCCGCGCCCGCGGCTCGAGCGGCCGGTCGCTCATCCAGCAGACACGCGCCTCGAGTTCCCGCGCCACGACCGGCGTCGCGGCGGGATCGGCGAGCATATCGCCGCGCGAGACGTCGAGATCGTCGGCGAGCCGGATCGTCACCGACATCGGCGGGATCCCGGCCTCGAGCGGCCCGTCGATCGTCTCCACGGCCTCGACCTGCGTCCTCGCGCCGCCCGGCAGGACGACGACCTCGTCGCCGGCACTCCAGACGCCGCCGGCGATCTGGCCGCCGTAGCCGCGGTAGTCGTGATGCTCGTCCGAGATCGGCCGGATCACCCACTGCACGGGGAAGCGCCGGCTGTCGAGATCGCGGTCGGAGGCGATCTCCACCGTCTCGAGATGCTCGAGGAGCGCCGGGCCGTCGTACCACGGCATGCGCCCGGAGCGGTCGACGACGTTGTCGCCCTGCAGCGCCGAGATCGGGATCACGCACAGGTCGGGCAATCCCAAGTTTTTCGGCCGGGCGTCGGCGGCTTGGCCGCCGACGCTTCCAGCCATGAGCCCGTCGAGCTGCGCAGCGATCTCGTCGAACCGCTGCTGCGACCAGTCGACGAGATCCATCTTGTTGACCGCGACGACGGCGTGCGGCACGCGGAGGATCGAGAGGATGTACGCGTGGCGTCTGGTCTGCTCGACGACGCCCTGACGCGCGTCCACGAGCACGATCCCGAGCTCGGCCGTCGAGGCGCCCGTGACCATGTTGCGCGTGTACTGGACGTGTCCCGGCGCATCGGCGAGCTGGAACCGCCGCCTCGGAGTGACGAAGGAGCGATAGGCGACGTCGATCGTGATCCCCTGCTCGCGCTCGGCGCGCAGGCCGTCGGTGAGGAGCGCGAGATCGACGTACTCGTTGCCGCGGCGGCGTGAGACGTCCTCGATGTGCTCGAGCTGGTCGACGAAGATCTGCTTCGTGTCGAAGAGCAGCCGGCCGATCAGCGTCGACTTGCCGTCGTCGACCGAGCCGCACGTGACGAGCCGGAGAAGATCGGTGCTCAGAGCCTGTTCAGAAGTAGCCAATGCGCTTCCGATCTTCCATCGCTGCTTCGGAGAACCGGTCGTCGGCGCGCGTCTCGCCGCGCTCGGTCACGCGCGTCGCCGCGATCTCCTCCACGACCTCCTCGATCGTCCCCGCGTGCGACTCGACGCCGCCCGTGCACGTCATGTCGCCGACGGTGCGGAACCGGACCGAGGTGACGAACGGGTCCTCGCCCTCCATCCGCTCGACGTACGGCGAGGCCGCGTACAGCATCCCGTCGCGCCGGAAGACCTCGCGTTCGTGCGCGAAGTAGATGCCGGGCAGCTCGAGCTGCTCGCGCGCGACGTACTGCCAGACGTCGAGCTCCGTCCAGTTCGAGATCGGAAAGGCGCGGACGTGCTCGCCCTTTCGGACGCGCGCGTTGTAGAGGTTCCACAGCTCGGGCCGCTGCGCGCGCGGGTTCCACTGGCCGAAGTCGTCGCGGAAGGAGAAGATCCGCTCCTTCGCCCGGCTCCGCTCCTCGTCGCGGCGGGCGCCGCCGATCGCCGCGTCGAAGCCGTGCTCCTCGATCGCGTCGAGCAGTGTCGTCGTCTGCAGCCGGTTGCGCGAGGCGCGCGGCCCCGTCTCCTCGACGACGCGGCCCCTATCGATCGACTCCTGCACCGACGCGATCACCAGCCGCTCGCCGAGCTCGGCCACGCGCCGGTCTCGGAACTCGATCGCCTCGGCGAAGTTGTGGCCGGTGTCGATGTGCATGATCGGGAAGGGGAACTTGCCGGGCCGGAACGCCTTCTCGGCCAGCCGGAGGAGGACGATCGAGTCCTTGCCGCCGGAGAAGAGCAGCACCGGCCGCTCGAGCTCCGCGGCGACCTCGCGGAAGATGTGGACCGCTTCCGACTCCAGCTCGTCGAGGTGCGTGACCGTGGGAAGAGCCCGCGAGGTGCTCATTTCCCGCTCCGGCGCCGCGCATGTCGGCGCCTCCGCTCTCTGGTGAGCTCCGTCCAGCCTACGCTCACTCGACCTCCGACTCCACGCGCACGGGCAGGAGGTTGAGCTCCTCGAGGCGGTCGATCACCGTGATCGCCGACTCGGGGGGCGTGCGGCCGATGGTCTCCAGCCGCAGCTCTGCGTGGAGCGGCTCCTCGTACGGCGCCGACACGCCGGTGAAGTCCTGAATCTCGCCGGCGAAGGCGGCCGCATAGAGACCCTTCGGATCGCGGCGCGCACACTCTTCGAGCGACGTCGCGACGTAGACCTCGACGAATGGCGAGTGCTGCTCGACGAGCGAGCGCGCGTGGCGCCGCATCTCCTCGTACGGCGAGATCGCCGAGACGATCACGGCCGCGCCGGCGCGCGAGAGCCGCGAAGCGACCCACCCGATGCGGGCGATGTTCGTGTCGCGGTCCTCCTTCGAGAAGCCGAGCCCCTTCGAGAGGTGGGTGCGGACGATGTCGCCGTCGAGGTGGTCGACGACGAAGCCGCGTCGTTCGAGCTCGGGCTCGACGATGTTCGCGATCGTCGTCTTGCCCGCGCCCGAGAGGCCCGTGAACCAGAGGACGAAACCGCTCATGTGTGCAACCCGCATTCAGTCCGCTCTGTCCCGGCCCAGCGCCCTTCGCGGCCCTTGCCAGGAAGCGTCGAGTGCGTGTCTCCGATCGACTCGTAACCCTCGTCGTGCAGTTTGTTGTACGGAAGCGCGCGCTCCTTGATGTACGCCCAGCAGTCCTCGTCGCTCCAGTCGGCGAGCGGGTTCGCCTTCCAGAGCTCGTGCTTCTCGTCCCAGCCGAGCTTCGGTGCGTCGGCGCGCGCGGGCGACTGGTCGCGACGGATCCCGGTGATCCAGGCATCGAGGTCGAGCAGCGCGCGGTTGAGGGGCTCGATCTTGGCGATCGCCAGGTAGAGGTCGGGGTTCGTGTCCCAGAGCCCGTCGTCGACCGACGCTCCCTCGAATCGCTCGATCGTCGTCCCGTAGCGGCGCTCGACCTCGCGCCAGAGCTCGTACGTCTCCGGGAAGAGGTGGTGCGTGTCGATCGCGAAGACACGCGCGTTCGGCTCGAGCGCGAAGACCATGTCGAGCAGCACCGACTCCTCCTTCTGGAAGGAGCACGCGAGCGCGACGCGGCCGGGAAACTCGACGAGCGCGAGCTCGACGACCCGCTGCGCGGGCCACGCCTCGACGTCAGCCGGCAGCTGCAGGCTCGCCACCGAGCAGCACCTCCTTCAATGTGTCGGCGCGCAGCCCGAGGCGGAGCGTCTCGAGCGGGATCACCTCGTCGGGCGGGATGTTGCCGAGGTTGACGTTCGTGCCGAAGTGCTTGACGAACCAGGCCTGGCTCTCCTTCGTCGGCGCCTCCCAGATCAGGGACTCGAAGGGAAGGGAGTGCTCGATCTCGTCGACGAGGCCCGTCCGAAGCTCGCCGCTCGGGCGGTAGATCCCGGCGGTGCCGCCCTCGCGGCCCTCGGCGATGACGCGCCAAGCGCCCGCGTCGAGCTCCTCCTTCATCCACTCCACCCAGAGATACGGCGCGATGTTCACCTCGGCGTCCTTCGAGCCGACCTCGGAGAGCACGGTGAAGTCGCCGGCGAAGTCGGCGATGAGCTCGAGCTTCCTCTCGCGTGGTATCTCGACGGTGCCGTCGGAGATCTCGACGTGCGAGAAGCGGTAGTGGGTCAGCCAGCCCTTGAACTCGTCGATCTTGTCTCGCGCGTAGACCGCCTCGAAGAACGTGCCGCCGCAGACGACCGGCGTGTCGAAGGAGCGGTAGAGCGCGATCTTCTTCTCGAGGTTGTTCGTGACGTATCCGGTGCCCCAGCCGAGCTTGACGATGTCGACGAACTGTCCGGCGGTGTCGAACAGTCCCTCTATCTCCCGCAGGTTCAGGCCTTTGTCGATGACATGGGTGAGCCCCGTCTCCCGCGGCTTGCCGGGCCGCGCGGGTAGTCCCAGGAATCCGTCCTCAAAGCCCGGCATCGCGCTCCTCCGAAGGGTAGTCGCCGACGATCATCGCCACGGTACCTAATCGTTGGAATAGTAATCGCTTATCAAGCTCGGCCACTATGCTCCCGCCGATGCGCTGGCTTGCGAAGGCGGCCCTCCAGCGGGCGCTCGGCGTGCTGCCGCGGGGCGAGCGCCTGAACTACGTCTTCCAGCGGCACGTGCTCCACTCGTTCCCGCTCGGGGACGCCGCGTTGCGCCAGAAGTTCACGCGCGCGACGAGTCATCTGGCCGCGTACGAGGAGCACGGGCCGGGCGTGCCGCTCGGCGAGGCGACGTTCTTCGAGTTCGGCGCCGGCTGGGACCTCGCGATCCCGCTCGCCTACGCGGCGCTCGGGGTCGGGCGCCAGGTCGTGATCGACATCCGGCCGAGCGCCCGGACGGAGCTCGTGAGCGAGACGATCGCCGCCTACGACCGGCTGCGGCCGGAGCTCGAGGAGGCTGCGGGACGAAGCCTGCGCGACCTCGGAGGCCCGGTCGGGTCGCCGGCCGAGCTCGAGACGCGCTTCGGGATCCGGTATCTCGCGCCGTGCGACGCTCGTGCGACGGAGCTCCCGGCCGGATCGGTGGACTTCGTGTCGAGTACCGACACGTGTGAGCACATCCCTCACGCCGACCTCGCGGCGATCTTCGCCGAGTGCCGCCGGCTGTTGCGGCCGGGCGGCGCCTTCAGCTGCCGCATCGACCTACAGGACCACTACGCGTACTTCGACCCGAGCCTCTCGCGCTACAACTTCCTCCGGTTCTCGGACCGGACGTGGGCGCTCGTCAACTCACCGCTCCACTTCCAGAACCGGCTCCGCGCACCGGAGTACCTGCGCCTCGTGCGCGAAGCGGGTCTCGACCTCGTGGTGGAGAACCCGTCCGGACCGAGCGAGGAGGGACGCGCGGAGCTGCAGGCGCTGCCGCTGGCCGAGCGCTTCCGCGGCTACTCCCTCGACGAGCTTGGCGTGACCATCCTCTCCTTCGTCGCCCTGGCGCCGCGCGGCTAATAGACCTCGCGCAGGAGCTGCTCGATCTCCGACGGGGTCGCGGGCTTCGGGTTGGCGAGGTTGCCGCTCCGCTCCGCCGAAGATTCCGCGAGTCCGGGCAGGTCGGCCTCGGGCACGCCGAGCTCGCGGAGCCGCGTCGGCCCGGCGAGCGCGCCGAGCGCCTCGACGCGACCGGCAGGATCGCCGGGAGCCCCAACCGCCTCGCCGAACCGGGCCACCGCGCCCGGAGCGAAGGCCGCGTTGAAGCGGAGCACGGGCGGGAGGCAGATCCCATTCAGCGTTCCGTGCGGAAGCCCATACTGGCCGCCGATCGCCTGCGCCATCGCGTGGGCGAGCGCGAGCATCGAGCCTGCGAGCGCGGCACCGCCGTGACACGCGCCGCGGAGCAGCTCGGTGCGCGCCTCCTTGTCGTGCGGAAAGTCGACGACGCGCGGCAGCCAGTCCGAGACGAGCCGTGCGCCCGTCAGCGCGTGCTCGTCGGCAGCGGGGTTGTGTCCACGCACGTAGAGCGCCTCGGCGCAGTGGGCGAGCGCGTTCATCGCCGTGCCAACCGTCGTCTCCGGCGGCAGGTCCAGGGTGAGCTCGGGCTCGTAGACGACGGCCGCGGGATGAGCTCCGCCGCCACCGCCGCGCATCCGCCGCTGCGGATCGCGGACGCCGAAGAAGGTCGTCCACTCGGCGCCGGCATAGGTCGTCGGCACCGAGACGAGCGGCAGCCCGGCCGCGGCGGAGATCGCCTTCCCCAAGTCGATCGCGCTCCCGCCGCCGACGGCGAGCACCCCGTCCGCCTCGCCTGCGGCGGCGACGGCCTCGGTGATGCGGTCCGTCGGCACCTCGCGCCACCGCGCCACCGGCTCGACCGTCAGCTCCAGCGAGTCCCAGCGCGGGCTCGCGACGAGGAGCGGGGACGAGACGCCGGCGGCGGCGCAGGCGTCCGCCAGGGAGGCGAGCCCCCACTCGACGATCACGACAGCCGCTCGCGGGCGTGGGCGACGAACTCCTGTGCGACCCGCGTCTCGGCGCGGCCGCTCGCGCGGACGAGCTGGACCTCCCTCGACGGTTCGAGGCCTTCGACCCGGGCGATCGCGAGCGCTCCTGCTTCGAGGTCGCCCTCGATCGCGATCCGCGAGATGAACGTGGCGCCGAAGCCGCCGAGCACCGCCGCGCGCGCCGACTCCTGCAGTCCGAGCTCGAGCTTCACGTTCAGGTCGCGCAGGCGGAGGCCGAGCTCGCGCAGCTCGTCGTCGATCATCTGCCTGATGCCGGCCCCGTCCTGCATCAGCACGAGCGGCTCCGCCTTCAGCTCCTCGAGGGTCAGACTCTTCCCCGCGCGCTTGTGGCCGGCAGGGACTGCGAGGACGACCTCGTCCCGATAGAAGGGCTCGAACGAGACGCCGCGGTGGCGGCCGGAGGCGCCGACGACGCCCAGCTCGAGCTCCCGCCGCCCGACCTGCTCGATCACCGTGTGGGTATCCGAGACGGTCAGGGCGACGTGCACCTGCGGATGAAGCTCCTGGAATTCGCCGAGCAGAACCGGCAGGACGCTGCCGCCAGGCCCGGTGGAGGCACCGATCTCGAGCCTGCCCTTCAGCTCGCCTTCCGCCTCCTCCCCGAGCTCCTCGAGCAGCTGCTGCTCGAGCGCGAGGAGCCGCTGCGCTCCGCGGTAGAGCCTGAGCCCGGCCTCGGTCGGCTCGACGCGGCGGCCGGAGCGGTCGAGGAGCTGCTGGCCGAGCCGCTGCTCGAGCGACCGGATCTGCAGGCTGACCGCGGGCTGCGTCACCCCGAGCTGGTCGGCGGCCTGCGAGAAGCTGCGGCGCTCGACGACCGCGCAGAAAGCCGCGAGCTGCTTCGTGTCCATAAGGATACCTTATAGCCGTCGCGGCCAACCTGAGTGTCCACCGCGCTTTACGATCGGGCTCGTGCCCGACACGACGCGGCTCGAGGACACGCTCGTCCGCGGCTACCGCCAGCTCGCGCTCGAGACGCCGGCGCGGCCGCGCGACGTCGTCCTGCGCGCGCTCGACGTCCTCCTCTCGTCGCTGTTCCTGCTCCTCTCGCTGCCGCTCTCGCTCGCGATCGCGCTGCTCGTGCTCCTCACGAGCGGCACACCGGTCTTCTACCGCGGCGAGCGCGTCGGGCGGGGCGCGCGTGTCTTCACGATGTACAAGTTCCGGACGCTGCGGCGCGGCGCCGAGGCGCGGCTCGGCGCGTACCTCGGCGAGGAACTGGTCAGCCGCACGCAGGCCGAGTTCACGACGGTCGGGCGCTGGCTGAAAGCGACGCAGCTCGACGAGATCCCGCAGTTCGTCAACGTCCTGCGCGGGGACATGAGCCTCGTCGGGCCGCGGCCTATCCGGCCGGTCTTCTTCGAGGAGCTCGCCCACGAGCTGCCGTCGTACTGGCAGCGGCTCGTCGTGCGTCCCGGCCTGACCGGGTTCGCCCAGGTGCGCCGCGGCTACGAGACGCCGATGGCCGAGAAGCTCGCTCACGATCTCGAGTGGATCGCCGACCGGTCCGTGCGCCTCTACCTCTACACCGTCCTCGCCACAGGCTGGCGGGTGCTGAAGCAGTCGATCAAAGGACTCGTAGGCCGCCGCGCCTAAGGTAGACCCGTGTGCGGCATCTGCGGGATCGCGACGACGCGCGGGGGCGCGGACCTCGAGTCGCTGCGCGCGATGAGCGACCTGCTCGTCCACCGCGGCCCGGACAGCGCCGGCGAGTACGTGGACGGCGGAATTGCCTTGGCGGCACGGCGCCTCTCGATCCTCGATCTCGAGCACGGCGACCAGCCGATCGCGAACGAGGACGGCAGCTGCGTCGTCGTCCAGAACGGCGAGATCTACAACTATCCCGAGCTCCGCCGCGAGCTCGAGCGCGCAGGACACGTGCTGCGGACGCGCTGCGACACCGAGGCGCTCGTCCACCTGTACGAGGAGCACGGGCTCGGCTTCGCCGAACGGCTGCGCGGGATGTTCGCGGTCGCGATCTGGGACGGGCGGCGGCGCCGGCTCGTGCTCGCGCGCGACCGCTACGGGATCAAGCCGCTCTACTACCGGCACGTCGGGGACGAGTTGCGCTTCGCCTCGGAGCTGCGCGCGCTGCCGCGCGGCGAGATCGACCTCGACGCGCTCGAGGCGTTCCTCGCCTTCAACTCGATCCCCGCGCCCTACTCGATCTTCCGCGACGTCCGGAAGCTGCCGGCGGGGGACGTGCTCGTCTGGGAGGACGGCGAGGTCTCGCTCGACCGGTACGCGCGGCCCGGGCCCGCGGCGGCCGGCGAGCTGCGCGACGGCGACGAGGCCGAGCTCGTCGAGGAGCTCCGTGCCCGGCTCAGGGACTCGGTGCGTGCCCATCTCCTCTCGGACGTGCCTGTCGGCGTCCTGCTCTCCGGCGGCGTCGACTCGGCAGCGCTCGCCGCCCTGGCGGCGCAGGAGACGCCGGAGCCCGTCCACACGTTCACGATCGGCTTCGCCGAGCGCAGCTTCGACGAGCGCGCCGACGCACGGCTGGTCGCGGAGCGCTACGGGACGGAGCACCACGAGCTCCTCGTCCGGCCCGAGCCCGAGCTGCTGCTGCGCTCGCTCGCCGACGCCTTCGACGAGCCGTTCGCCGACTCCTCCGCCCTGCCGACCTACCTCGTCTCGCAGCTCGCTGCCGAGCACGTCAAGGTCGCTCTCTCGGGGGAGGGCGGGGACGAGTTGTTCGGCGGCTACTACACGTATGTCGCCGATCTCACGGCAGACCGCCTCGCGCCTCTCGCGCGGGCCGTGCGCCCCCTCGTCGAGGCGTTGCCGGCGTCGACGCGCAAGGCGAGCCTCGACTACAAGGCCAAACGATTCGTGCGCGCGGCACACCTGCCGCCGCTCGAACGCCACCACGGCTGGAAGGAGATCTTCTCCTCCGACGCTCGCGCCGAGCTGACCGGCCGCCGCACCGCGTCCGATCCCGTGGACGTCTATCGCGCGCGGTACGCCGAGACGGCGGGAGCGCCCCAGCTCGCGCGGCTGCAGGACGTCGACTTCGGCGTCTACCTCGTCGACGACCTGCTCGTGAAGACCGACCGCGCCTCGATGGCGCACTCCCTGGAGGCGCGCGTCCCCTTCCTCGATCCGCTCGTGACGACCCTCGCGTTCGCACTCCCGACGCGTCTCAAGGTGCGCGGTCTCGCGAAGAAGGTGCTGCTGCGCAAGGCGGTCGAGCCGCTCCTGCCGGCGGGGATCGTGCACGGCCGCAAGCGCGGCTTCTCGATTCCTGCCGCGGCCTGGTTGCGGGGCGAGCTCGAGCCGTTCGCGCGGGAAACGTTGTCGACGGGGAACCTGCGGCGCCAGGGCTTCTTCCAGCCCGAGCCGGTGAAGCGGCTGATCGACGAGCACGTGGCGGGCCGGGAGGACTGGAGCCGCCAGTTGTGGCGAGAAGACTGCAACGGCCGGCTTGCTCGCCGAGTACGAGGCGGAGGGCGAGCAGCCGGACACGGTCGGCGACCGCTGCGTGCTTCTCGGCTATGACGATGAGCCGGTCGCCGTAGTCGAGGTCACGGAGTCGCGGGTGGTGGGCGCCGGCGAGATCGACGAGAGCTTCGCCCGTGACGAGGGCGAGGGCTTCGAGTCCGTCGAGGAGTGGCGCATCGCACACGAGCGCTTCTTCGGGCAGCCAATCGGGCCGGATACAGCGATCGTCGCGGTCCGCTTCCGGGTGGTCGAGCGCCTGTGAGGGTCTGGATCGACATCACCGCACCTGCGCACGTGCTCGTCTTCCGGCCGCTCGTCGAGATCATGCGCGGGCGCGGCGACGAGGTTGGCATCACGGCGCGCGACTACGCACAGACGCTCGAGCTGCTGGAGCTGCACGGGCTCGAGGCGGACGAGGTGGTTGGACGGCACGGTGGCCGGTCGCGGCTGCAGAAGGCGCGGCAGATGACGCACCGGCTCGGCGCGCTGCGCACGTGGGCCCGCGGTGGCGACTTCGACGTCGCGCTCGCGCACGGCTCCCACGAGCTGACGATCTCCGCGCGACGGCTCGGGATCCCGAGCTCGACGACGTTCGACTACGAGTTCGCGACGCTCCAGCACCAGCTCGGCTGCCGCGCGGCGACGCGGGTCGTGGTGCCGGCTGCGATTCCGCCGGAGCGGCTCCGGCCGTATGGCGTGCGCCCGCCGAAGCTCGTCCAGTACCCCGGCTTGAAGGAGGAGTACTACCTCGCGGACTTCGAGCCCGACCGCTCGCTGCTCGACCGCTTCGGCGTCGACCCGGCGCGCGTGCTCGTCGTCCTGCGGCCGCCGCCCGATGTCTCTCTCTACCACCGGCACTCGAACCCGCTCTTCCCGCAGACGCTCGAGCACCTCGGCCGTTCGGAAGACGTGCACGCGTTCGTCCTGCCGCGGACGGAAGAGCAACGCGAATACGTGCGGGGGCTCGCACTGCCGTCCGTGATCCTGCCCGAGGGCGCCGTCGACGCCCAGAGCCTGATCGCGCTCGCCGACCT
>VAXA01000059.1 GCA_005883365.1 Actinomycetota bacterium | reverse complement strand
CGTCGCCACCTTCGAGAAGGTGCACTGGAGCTTCGCCGGCCAGATCGGGATCAACGACATCACGACGATCCTGTTCCTGATCGCATACGTGGCGAGCGAGCGCCGCCCGCTGCCGCGGACGAGCGCGATCGTGCTCGGCTTCTTCGCCGCCTTCGCGCTCGTCTATCTCGCCGGCTTCTGGAACATCGAGACGAAGCAAGGGCTCACCCAGTTCACGAAGGGGATGGTGAAGTTCGCCATCCACTGGGCCTTCGTCGTCGCGGCGATCGGCTACCTCGCGCAGCGCGGCGAGCGCTTCTTCTGGCGCGCACTCGGCTGGTTCACCTCGCCGGCCGCAACCTGGACAACCTCGTGCTCGTGCCGCTGACGGGCGGGGCGAGCCGGATCAGCGTGTTCGGGATCATCGGCGGGTCGAACATCTACCGCGTCAACGCCCTGACCGGTGACCCGAATCACTTCGGCGTGATGCTCGCCGTTCCGCTGCTCGCGCTGACACCGGTCTACCTGCGGCTGCCGCGCCGGCATCGCCTCAAGTGGCCCCTCGCGGCCGTGCTCGCATTCCTCCTGCTGGTGGACATCGCGACGTTCTCCCGCAGCGGCGGCGTCGGGCTCATCGCCGGCGCCCTGGTGCTCGTCGTGCCGTACCGGCGCTTCTTCCGTTCGAAGCAGTTCCTTGTCCCGCTCGGCGCCCTGGCGGTCGTGCTCCTCGGCGTGCTCTACACGCACAGCCACTTCTTCGAGACGTTTCTCGGCCAGCGCTTCTCGACGAACGGGCGGTCGACGAGCGCCCACTTCGCCGTCTACGACTTCATCGGCCAGATCCTGCACATGCACCCGCTGCTCGGCCTCGGTAACAACAACTTCGCCGTCTACTACGAGTTCGTGACGGGGAAGGCGAACTTCGGCGCCCACTCGTACTGGGTCGCCGTCGTCGTCGAGTCGGGCCTGCTCGGCCTCGTCCTCTGGATCCTCTTCCTCCGCTACGTCTTTGTGCGGCTGCTCGCGGCGCGGCGGCTCGGGCGGCTGCTCGACCGGCTCGGCGACGCGGAGGGCCCGCACGTGCGGCCGCTCGCGTACGGGCTGACGGCGGCCCTGGTGGGGACGATCGCCGCCAACTTCTTCTACCTCACGATGCAGTTCTATTACTTCTACGCCTTCCTCGCCTTCGCGCTCGCCCTGCCCGTCGTGTTCGGCGCTCGCGCGCGCGAGTAGTGCGCGTCGTCGTCCTCACGACCTCGTGGCCGAGGACGGAGCGGGAGTTCGCGGGCCGCTTCGTCGCCGACGCCGTCGAACGGCTGCGCGAGCGCGGGGTCGAGGTGGAGGTGCTCGCTCCCGGCGCCGGGTATCGGGACTTCGGCCTCGCGTACGGCGGCGGGATCGCGGCGAATCTGCGCCGTCGCCCGTGGGCGGCGCCGCTCATGCTCCTCTCGATGTGGCGGGCGGTACGGCGCGCGGCCCCCGGTGCGGACCTCGTGCACGCGCACTGGCTCCTCACGGCGGTGGTCGCCCGCTTCGGCGGCAAGCCGTTCGTCGTCACGCTGCACGGCTCCGGCTCCGCCGGGCGTTTCTCGGACGTCGAGCTCGCGCGGCGCCGTCCGCGCCTCGTCCATGCGCTCCTCCGTCGCGCCTCAGCCGTGATCTGCGTCTCCGAGACGGTCGCAGCGGCCCTGCGCTCCGCGGGAGTGGACGTCGTCGTCATTCCCAACGGGGTGCGGGTCCCGGCAGAAGTGGGGGCATCCGCCGAGCCGCCCGAGGTGCTCTACGTGGGCCGGTTGTCGCCCGAGAAGAACGTCGACACGCTCGTCGAGGCGGTGGGCGACCTGAACCTCGTCGTGGCGGGCGACGGGCCGCTGCGCGAGCGCGTCCCCAACGCGTTGGGGGCTGTGCCGCACGCCGAGGTGGAGCGGCTGCTCGAGCGGGCTTCCGTCGTCGTCGCGCCATGCGAGCGGGAGGGCTTCGGCCTCGCCGCGGCGGAGGCGATGGCCTTCGGGAGACCGGTGGTCGCGGCGGCCGGCGGCGCGCTGCTCGAGCTCGTCGCCGACGGAGAGACGGGACTGCTCGTCCCGCCGCGTGACGCCGCTGCGTTGCGCGAGGCGGTGGAGCGGCTGCTGGGCGACCGTGAGCTGCGGGAGCGGCTCGGTCGCGCGGCGCGCGAACGCGCGCGCGAGCGCTTCGGCTGGGACGGCGTGATCGAGCGGACGCTCGAGGTCTACAGGCGCGCGGTCGACGCCTGAGGAGCGGACGCCCGGTACCAGGCGATTGTCCGCTCCAGGCCCTCGCGCAGCGGGGTCCGCGCCTCGAATCCGAACAGCTCCTTCGCCCGGGACGCGTCGAGGCTGCGGCGAGGCTGCCCGTTCGGCTGCGACGTGTCCCAGACGATCTCGCCCTCGAAGCCGACGAGCTCCGCCACGAGCTCCGCTGTCTCCCGGATCGACGTCTCCACGCCGGTGCCGAGATTGACAGGCTCAGGTGCGTCGTACCGCTCCGCAGCGAGCAGCAGGCCCTCGACGCAGTCGTCGACATAGAGATACTCGCGGGTGGGCGATCCGTCGCCCCAGAGCACCACTTCGTCGGGCGACTCCGACATCTTGCGGATCAGGGCCGGGATCACGTGCGACGTCTCGAGATCGAAGTTGTCGCGCGGCCCGTAGAGGTTCGTGGGGAGCAGGAAGATCGTGTTCGTCCCGTACTGCTCGCGGTACGCCTGGGCGCCGACGAGCAGCGACTTCTTCGCGACCCCGTAGGGGGCGTTCGTCTCCTCCGGGTAGCCGTCCCAGAGCGTTTCCTCGCGGAAGGGCACAGGGGCGAACTTCGGGTATGCGCAAACCGTGCCGGCGAGCACGACCTTGGCAACGCCGTGCAGCCGCGACTGCTCGAGCATGTGCGCGCCCATCATGAGGTTCGCGTACCAATAGCGGCCGGGATTGGCGCGGTTGGCGCCGATGCCGCCGACCTCGGCAGCCAGGTGGAAGACGAGCTCTGGCGCGGCATCCTCGAGGAGCCGGGCTGCGTCGGCCTCGCGTGTCAGGTCGTAGTCCCCACGGCGGGCGACGAACGGCTCGATGCTCTCACCGCGCAGCCGCTCGACGAGATGCGAGCCGAGGAAGCCGCCGCCGCCGGTGACGAGGACACGCATGCCGCAAAGCGTAGACGTCCGGGCCGCTACGGTAAGGCGCCGTGGTCAAGCGGAAGGCATTCATCACGGGCATCACGGGCCAGGACGGCTCGTACCTCGCGGAGATCCTGCTCGAGAAGGGCTACGAGGTGTACGGGATGATCCGCCGCTCCAGCTCGTTCAACACCGCGCGGATCGACCACATCTTCGGTGAGCTCGAGCTCGTCTTCGGCGACCTGGGCGATGGCTCCTCGCTCAACCAGCTCCTGCGTACGATCCGGCCGGACGAGGTCTACAACCTCGGCGCGCAGAGCCACGTCCGCGTCAGTTTCGACATCCCCGAGTACACAGCCGACGTCGCGGCCCTCGGCACGTTGCGCCTGCTCGACGCGATCCGAGAAGAGGGAGTGAGGTGCCGCGTCTACGAGGCGGGATCGAGCGAGATGTTCGGGCAGGTGCGCGAGACACCCCAGACCGAGGAGACGCCGTTCCACCCACGCAGTCCGTACGGCGTCGGCAAGGTCTTCGCCTACTGGATCACGCGCAACTACCGCGAGGCGTACGGGATGTACGCCGTGAACGGGATCCTGTTCAACCACGAATCGCCGCGGCGAGGCCCGACCTTCGTGACGCGCAAGATCACGCGGGCGATCGGCGCCATCCTGCGCGGCGAGCAGGACGACCTGCGGCTCGGGAACCTCGACGCGAAGCGCGACTGGGGCTTCGCGGGCGACTACATGGAAGGCGCGTGGCGGATGCTCCAGGCAGACGCACCCGACGACTACGTCCTCGCCACGGGCGAGACGCATTCGGTG
>VAXA01000256.1 GCA_005883365.1 Actinomycetota bacterium | reverse complement strand
GATGGTTGCGAGTCCGCCGCTGAGCAGGAAGCGAACCGGCACTCGCGCGGACAGCCGTCCGGCGATCGGAGCGACGACGAACGACACGAGCGACAGCGGCAGGAAGCGGACGCCGGCGCCCACGGCCGAGTAGCCGAGGACGTTCTCGAGGTAGAGCGGCAGGAAGAGGAACTGGGCGAACATCCCGGACGAGATCGTGAAGGCCGTGATCTGCGCGCCCGTGAAGGTCGGGACGCGGAACAGCTGGAAGTCGAACATCGGCGCCTCCTGCCGCATCTCGATCAGCGCGAAGGCGACGAGGAGGACAGCCGCCGCGGCGAAGAGGCCCACGATGCGGCCGCTCGACCAGCCCCAGTCGGTGCCGCGGAACAGGCCGAGCACGAGCGCGAACAGCCCGCCCGTAAGGGTCACGAGGCCGGGCAGGTCGAAGCCGCCGTGCTCCTCGTCACGCGACTCGTGCAGCTGCCGGACCCCGCCGGCCACGCAGGCGACCCCGATCGGGATGTTGACGAAGAAGATCCAGCGCCAGCCGACATAGGTCGTGAGCGCACCGCCGACAAGCGGCCCGATCGCCACCGCCATCCCCACCGTGGCCCCCCAGATCCCGAACGCGGTGCCGCGCTCGCGGCCGTGGAACTCCTGCGAGATGATCGCGAGCGACACGGCGAACATCCCGGCACCTCCGATCCCTTGCGCGCCGCGCGCGATGATCAGCCAGAGCGGGGACGTGGCCGCGCCGCAGAGCGCCGAGGCGATGGTGAAGAGGGCGATCGCGACGAGGAAGACCCGCTTCCGTCCGAGCAGGTCGCCGAGCGAGCCGGCGTTGAGCATCGTCGCCGCGAGGGTCAGCGCGTACGCGTCCACGACCCATTGCAGGTCGGTGAAGGAGGTGTGCAGCTCCTTCTCGATGTTCGGCAGGGCAACGTTGACTACCGTGATGTCGAGGAGGAGCATGAAGACGGCGATGCAAACCACGATGAGGACGCGCCATTTCCGCTCCATCCCGGCAAAACTAATCGAGAAGGAGTCGACTACGGCGCTACGAAAGGTCAGCAGGGATGGCGCTCACGCGGTTACTAGCGCGTCCGCTCGCGCGGACGGCCGATAGCGGTCCAGTCATGGCCCGGGTGATCGCCTTCGCGAACCAGAAGGGTGGCGTCGCGAAGACGACGACGACGCTCAACCTCGGCGTCGCGCTCGCCGAGCAGGGGATGCGCGTGCTCGCGGTCGATCTCGACCCGCAGGGCAACCTGACGATGTCGCAGGGCTGGAACCCGGACGAGATCGACCGCTCGATGTTCGACGTCCTCGTCCATCGCCTCCCGATCTCGGAGATCGTCCGCTCGAACGAGCTCGACATCGCCGTCTCCTCCATCGACCTGGCCGGCGCCGAGCTCGCGCTCGCCTCGATGATCGGGCGTGAGCGCGCGCTCGAGAAGGCCCTCGCGCCCGTACGCGAGAGCTACGATTACGTCCTCATCGACACGCCGCCGTCGCTCGGCCTGTTGACGATCAACGCGCTCGTCGCGGCCGACGGCGTGATCGTGCCGGTGCAGTGCGAGTACCTGTCGCTGCGCGGGCTCGTCCAGCTCGAGAACACGCTCTCGATGATCCGCGAGAACCTCAACCCGAACGTCGGGATCCAGGGCATCCTGGCGACGATGTTCGATCGTCGCCTGCTCCACTCCCGCGAGGCGGTGGAGATCCTGAAGGAGAACTTCGGCGACCTCGTCCTGAACACGAAGATTCGCAAGACGGTGCGCTACGCGGAGGCGCCGGTGAAGGGGCAGTCGATCTTCAAGTACGACCCGACCGGCGAGGGAGCCGGGATGTACCGTGACCTGGCGAAGGAGGTGCTCGATGGCGCGTCGGCGCGCAAGCATGCGTGAAGGGCCGCTGGCGGAGCTCTTCCGCGCGACCGAAGCGGCGCAGAAGCAGGCGGAGCAGCGCGGCGAGGCCGAGCAGCCGCCGGCCGAGGACGCCGCGACCGCAGCGCCGGAAGCGCCCGCCGAGCCGGACGAGCGGACGGTCGAGCACGTCCCGAGCTGGGAGGAGGCCGGGGTCGAGACGCCGGTGCCGCCGACACCTTCGCCCGAGCCGATGCCCGGGCCGCCGCTGCCCGACCCGCAGCCTCCGCCTCCGACGCCCGATCCCGATCCGCTGCCCCCTGCGCCCGCGCCGGACCTGCGCGCCGTCGAGCTGCCGCCGGTTTCGCACTACCTCGAACCGCTGCCGGACTCGCCCGCGCGGCTGCACCGCGCCGGCGCCGACACGGGCGCCTACCTCGCGGTGATCAAGGTGGTCGGCGTGGGCGGCGCCGGGCTCAACGCCGTCAACCGGATGATCGACGCGGGGATCAGCCAGGTCGAGTTCATCGCCGTCAACACCGACAGCCAGGCTCTCCAGACGAGCGACGCGCCGGTCAAGATCCACATCGGCCGCGAGCTCACGCAGGGGCTCGGATCCGGCTCCGACCCGGACGTGGGACGGCGTGCCGCCGACGAGGCCTACGACGAGCTGAAGCAGGAGCTGCGCGGCGCGGACATGGTCTTCGTCGCCGCCGGCGAGGGCGGAGGGACCGGCTCGGGCGCGGCGCCCATCGTCGCGCGGATCGCGCGCGAGCTCAACGCGCTGACGGTCGGCATCGTCACGACGCCGTTCCGCTTCGAAGGAACGAAGCGGAAAAGCCAGGCCGAGAAGGGGATCGCCGACCTCCGAACCGCGTGCGACACGACGATCGTGATCCCGAACGACCGGCTGCTCGAGGTGCTCGAGCGGTCGACGTCGATGCTCGACGCGTTCAAGGTCGCCGACGACGTGCTCCGCCAGGGCGTGCAGGGGATCTGCGACCTGATCACGATGCCAGGACTGATCAACCTCGACTTCGCGGACGTGCGGACGATCATGTCCGACTCCGACACGGCGCTCATGGGCATCGGTTTCTCCTCCTCGAGCAGCGACGGGCGCGCGAGAGAGGCGGCGGAGCGGGCGCTCCGGTCGCCGCTCATCGACGCGGAGATCACCGGGGCGCGCGGCATCCTCCTCTCGATCGCGGGAGGCGACGACCTGACGCTCGTCGAGGTGAACGAGGCTGCGGAGGTGATCCGCGCCGCCGCGACCGACGACACCAACATCATCTTCGGAGCCACCGTCGACGACCGCTTGACCGGGCAGGTGTGGGTGACCGTCGTCGCCACCGGCTTCGGCGGCCGTGGCCGCCGCCCGCGCGGCGACAGCTTCGGACAGCCGGCCGAGCAACGCCGCCCGCCGAGCGAGGGCGGCGATCTCGACGTCCCGTCCTTCCTGCGCACCTGACGCGGGCCGGCGGCGGTGGATCCATACCTCGCGATCGCTTCGAAGCGCGACGAGCGCGCCTACGCCGACACGCCGGTTCCGGCCGAGGTGCGCCGGCGGATCCTCGACGCCGGCCGGCTATCGGGCAGCTCCAAGAACAGGCAGCGCTGGGAGTTCGCGGTCGTCTCCGGCCAGCCGAAAAAGGACCTGGCCGAGGCGGTCTACGCGCCGGAAAACGTTCGCTCGGCCGCACTCGTCGTGGCGATCGTCGGCGAGGCGGGCGGCTTCGACTCCGGCCGCTGCGCGCAGAACATGATGCTCGCGGCGTGGGGCGACGGAGTGGTCTCCTGTCCGAACGGCGTGCGCGACGCGGACGCAGCGGCGGAGATCTGCGGCGGCGAGGTACGCGCGATCCTCTCCTTCGGCTATCCGGCGCGGCCGCGCGAGCCGGCGAGCCGCAGCGCGGAGGAGTGGTCGGAGCGCGCGAACCGCAAGCCGCTCGCCGAGCTCGTCCGCGAAGTCGGCTAGCCGCTCTCGGGCCGGCAGCGCGGCGCCGTATTGGCGAAGGCGTCGAAGAGGCTCCGCGCGTCGACGTCGAACGCGAGGCGCACGGTCGCCGCGGCGTGCGTGCGCAGCCGGAGCATCCCGTCGGGCCTGCGGGCGAGACAGCCCGTGGACGCGTGCCAGTACGGCGACCAGCGGACGGCGACGCGGTATGACCCTCCACGTGGGATGCGGATGAGCAGGCGCGACTCGCGGAGCGCTAGCACGGTCGGCCGCCCGGGCCCGGTGACGATCGGCTGCGGGCGCGGCACGGCGTAGATCGAGACGTACCGGCTCGCGAACACCTGCCTCAGCCCGGTGTTCCCACGACGGACGAGCGTCGCCTCGCGCCGCGAGGTGTAGTCCGGCGGTGCTTTGGTCAGCACGACGTAGGCGACCCCGAGGCGACGCAGCCAGGCGGTGTACTGCGCCGCGGTGAACCGGCGGTAGAGGAGCCCGTCGAACGGATAGTCGTCCTGCCTGAACCAGCCGCGCGCGAGCGGGAAGCCGGCGCGGGCGAGGTAGTACGCCGGCCAGTGCTGGCTCGTGTCGACCGCCTCGACGCGGTAGCCCGCCTGCAGATGGGCGTGGAGATAGGCGACGGGCGCCGGCCAGACGGCGGCGCGAGAGGACCGATCGGCTGCGCTTCGCGTCCAGCCGGCGGCCAGCGGCGACACGTTCCAGATCCCGGCGAGGGCGACCGCCGCGAGCGCCACAGGCCAGGGCCGCCAGCGGCGGAGGGACACGACGACCAGCGCGAGCGGCAGCGCGAGGAAACGCAGTCGCAAGACGTTGTCCCCGAGCCCGGAGGGGACGGCGAAGCTCATTACGACCACCGCGGAGTACACGAGGAACACGCCGCGGAGGACCCTGGCGTGCTCGATCCGCCACACGAGCGCGATCCCGAGGGCGCAGAACACCCCGGCTCCCGCGGCGGAGGCCGCCGGAAACGCGAGCGTGCCCCCGACTGGGAAGAGCCGCAGCAGGAGCAGCTCCGTCGCCGCGGCAACGGCAACCGCGAGCGCGGGCACGCCGTAGCGGGCGAGCGGCGGGCGCCGGACGGCAAGCACCCCGGCGAGGACGACGGCGAGCAGGACGAACGCGACCGGGCTCGCCGCCACCACGAGCAGCGTCAGCCCCGCGCTGGTCCAGCGCCAACCGGCCCGCAGAGCGAGCAGCGCGAGCAGGGCGAGCGCGACTCCCAGCGCGAACGGCAGCTCGCCGGTGATCACCGCACCGGCCCAGACGACCGCAAAGGAGCGCCCGCCCCAGCGTGCGGCGCTGCCCCACTCCCGCTCGAGCAGGAGCGCGAAGGCGCCGGCGGCGAGAGCGACGGTGAGCACGGCGAGCAGCCAGATCCCGAGCAGCGCCGCGAGCGGGTAGTAGAGGATGCTGTAGCCGACGAAGGAGTAGCGGCCGGCGTACCAGAAGTTGTTCCAGAGAGTGAAGCCGTGGCCGAGGAAGAGCGACCGCTGATACTCGTGCGCCGCGAGGTCGCCGCCGGGCGGGGCGAGCCACACGAGGAGCGAGGCGGCGGCTGTCGCGAGCCCGGCGCAGAGCACCGCCTCGCGCGCGACGGGCAGCCGTAACGGCCACGGCGGGCGTTCCGCGGCGGCGACGGACGCGTCGGCCATGCCGCAAGCGTACGCTCGGGACATGAGAGGTGCGCTGGCAGCCGGCCATCCGCTGACCGCCGAGGCCGGTGCCGAGGTGCTGCGCGCGGGCGGCAACGCGGTGGACGCCTGCATCGCCGCGGCCGCGGTCTCGTGGGTCTGTGAGAGCCCGCTCACCGGTCTCGGCGGCGGGGGCTTCCTCGTCGTCCACGAAGCGCACGAGGCGCGCGCGCGGCTGCTCGATTTCTTCGTCGCGGTGCCGGAACGGCCCGACTCGCCGGCGGACCTCGTGGAGCTCGTCGTCGATTTCGGCGACTCGCAGCAGATCTTCTTCACCGGGCCGGCGTCGGTCGCAGTGCCGGGTGTCGCGCTCGGGCTCTGGGAAGCTCATGGCCGCTGGGGATCCGTGCCGTGGCCGGAGCTGCTCGCGCCGGCGGTGCGGCTCGCGCGCGACGGCGTCGTCCTCAACGAGCCGCAGGCCTATCTCCACCGGATCCTCGATCCGCTGCTCCGCTACTCGCCGGACGGCGACGCGCTCTACGGGCCGGGCCGCGCCCTCGGCGCCGGGGAGCGGTTCGCGGTTCCGGAGCTCGCGGACACGCTCGAACGGCTGGGGGGCGAGGGGCCGGAGTTTCTCTACCACGGTGACGTGGCCGCTCGGCTGGCGGCTCACGTGCCCATCACGCTCGAGGATCTCGCCCGCTACGAGGTGGTCGAGCGCCAGCCGCTCGCGACCGCGTACCGCGGCGGCGAGCTCTGGACGAACCCGCCGCCGTCGAGCGGGGGGCGGTTGCTTGCGGTCGGCCTCGAGGCGCTCGGCGCGGCGGAGCCGACACCGCTGGCGATCGCCCGGGCGATGGAGGCGCAGGAGGACGCGCGCCACGCGGAGGACGCCGGCGGGACGACGCACATCAGCGCCGTAGACGGCGACGGGAACGCGGCATCCCTCTCGTGCTCGCTCGGCTCGGCGAGCGGCATCGTCGTCCCCGGCACCGGCATCCACCTCAACAACATGCTCGGCGAGACCCACCTCACGGGCGGGGAGCGCCCGGGTGCGCGGCTGAGGTCGCTCATGGCGCCCTCGGTCTGGTTGCGCGAGGGTGAGCCGCGCCTCGTCCTCGGCTCCGCGGGCAGCAGACGGCTGCACGGCGCGCTCCTCCAGGTCGTGGCGAACGTCGCGGCACGCGGGCTGGGCGTCGAGGAGGCGGTCGACGCGCCGCGGATGCACGTCGAGGCCGGCATCGTGCACTGCGAGGATCCTGCCGTGGCGGACGAGCTCGAGGCCGCCGGCTATCCCGTCGTCCGCTGGCGGCAGCGGAATCTCTTCTTCGGCGGCGTCTCGGCCGTGGAGATCCGCGAAGACGGCTCGCTCGCGGCAGCAGGGGACCCGCGGCGCGGCGGCGCTGCTGTAGTTGTTGCGTGATGGACTTCCGGATCCGGCACGCCGACCCCACCGACGCGGAGCAGCTGACGCGACTCGCCGACGCTGTGAGCGCCGAGCCCCAGGGATGGCTGATCAGCGTCGCCGGCGAATGGCGGAGCGCGGGAGACGAGCGGCGCTTCCTCAAGGCGCTGCGGCGCTACCCGCACGCGGCGGTCTTCGTCGCGGAGCGCGAGGACGGGACGCTCGTCGGCCGACTCTCGATCGGGCGCGATCCGCATCCGGCGAGCACGCACGTCGCCGACGTCGGCCTGATGGTCGCGCTCGATGCGCGCCGTCAGGGAGTTGGGACGGCGCTCATGCAGGCGGCGGTCGACTGGGCGCGCCAGGCGGGCGTCCGCAAGCTCGAGTTGCACGTCTTCCCGTGGAACGACGCCGCGATGGCGCTCTACGAGGCGTTCGGCTTCGAGCGCGAGGGGTACCGCAAGCGGCACTACCGCCGCGGCGGCGAGTTCGTCGACGCGATCCTGATGGCCTACGAGGTGGAGTAGGTGAACTGCACAGGAACGCCGCCGGCGAGCGTCTGGCCGACGACGCAGTAGCGCTCGGTGCGCTCGAGCAGCTTCGCGAGGTCTTCTTCGGACGCGTCGGAGGTGAGCTCGAAGCGGAGCCGGATGGTCGTGAACCCGACCGGAGCCTCGCGGTCGACGCCGAGCGTGCCTCGGAAGTCGAGGTCCCCCTCGGCGTGGACGGATCCGGCGACGTCGAGCTCCATCGAGGTCGCGACCGAGCGGAGGGTGACGCCGGCGCAGGCGACGAGGGCCTCGAGCAGCATGTCGCCGGAGCACGCAAGCGCGCCGGTGCCCCCGGTGGCGGGGTGGAGGCCGGCCTCGACGAGGGCGCGGCCGGTCTCGACGGAGCAGGCGATCTGCTCCTCGTCGAGCTTCCCCTGTGCGCGGAGCGTGATGAGCGCGGCCGCGGGCTCCTCGCGGTAGCGGTCCTTGAGCGGCTTCTGCGCCGCCTGCAGCGCGGTCCTGTCCACGGCGTGGATCCTACGCAGACACGTCCGAGAGGCGAGAGGGCGCCGGGCGGTCGCGGCTGTCAGGCGGCGACAGGGGGGCTGCGGCGCCCTCGTGGGACGTCTACCCGAGTGTCGGCAACTTCGACGAGCCTTTCGCGAGCTCGCGGCGGCCACCACAGGGCAGGCAGCGGGAGATCTTCCGGGTAGCCGAGGTGCCTGAGCCGAGCGCGCTCACCAGCCAGCGCCTCGCGCACATCCGAGTTGGCATCGCCCAACGTCTCCAACAGCGCGAGGCCGACCGGCCAGCCACGAACGCACTCCCGGGTTGCGGGATCCTCCCCCACCCAAAAGACATGCGGCCGCGCCGCTCTAGTCACCACGTGCTTACCTCGCTCCGTGTAGCCGTACGTGCCATCGGGTTCCTCTCAGGTTGGGCCGTGCCGTGGTCGCGGTCGATATGTAGGTCGACGCCGTGCGGCCACACATACCCGTTCGGATAGCTGGGAGCACCCGGAGGTCCATAACGCGCTGTACGTGCAAGCCCGCCCGACGGATGGCTAGCGCCGAGCGACCCAGATGCCGGTGCCCGCGGCTCCGACCGCGGCGGCCGCGCCGGCCACTGTCCACGCCAATCCGTGGTTCGCCGGCACCGCGGAGACCGCGACGACGAGTGCGGACGCGGCGAGGCCGGCCAACGCGAGCGCGCCGACTGCCGCGCCCCGCCGCCAGGCGAGCGCGGCGTCGGCGCGGACTTGCCACCGCTCGTCGAACGACCACGCCGACAGCTCGCCGCAGAGAAGGAGCAGCACGGCCACGAGCGGCGCCGTCGCGTCGACCCGGTGCTCGAAATGGACGACGACGAAGGCGACGTACGTCGCGCCCCCGAGCCAGAGGGCCGCGCCGAGGCCCCGGCCGTACGCGAGCGCGACCGCGAGCAGCAGCGCTCCGACGCCGGCCACCGGAGCGAGAGCCCACGCGTCCGAGCCGGCGCGCCCGAGCGAGTCCGCGAGGACGCCGGTGTATGCCGCCGCCGCTCCCGTGGCGAGCGCTACGCGGGCCGTGCGAGATGCCTGAATGCGTTCACCTCCTCGAGCGGGGCGGCGAGCGGCACGCCTTCGCGCCACGTGACGACGGGAACGCCCACCTGCTCGTAGCGCCACCGCAAGGCCTCACGCGAGAGGCGCCAGAGCCGGTGAGCGAGCTGGGCGGACGATGCGGGATCGGGCTCGAGCAGCTCGAGCGGGGACACCTCGACGACGATCAGGTCGTAGCGCCGGGCACGCAGGTCGAGCAGCGCTGCGGCCGTGCGGTCGTCCAGGAGCGGCGTGATCGCGAGCACGAGCGCCTTTGGCGGCAGCGTCCGCGGCGGCAGCACGTCGACGCCGCGCAGCGCGTAGCTCTGCACGATGTCGCTCGTCAGCAGCGTGTCGACGATGGCGTAGAGCTGCCGCGTTCCCGATTCCGGCAGCAGCCAGGAGAGGACACCGCCGAAGCCGACGAGCCCGACCCGGTCCTTCCTCTGCAGGTACGCGTGCGCGAGCGTCGCGGCGGCACGGACGGCGCGGTCGGTGGTGCTTCGCCCCTGCGCACGCACCTCCGCGAAGGTGTCGAGGAAGAGGACGACGTCGGTGTTCCGCTCGGGGTACTGCTCGTTCACCCAGAGCTCGCCGCGGAGCGCGGTCGCCCGCCAGTTGACGCGCCGCACGCGGTCCCCCGGCTGCCACTCGCGGAGATCGGCGAACTCGATGCCCTCGCCGCGCACCCTCGAGACCTGGTTCCCCGCGAACACCTGCGTCTCGAGCGGCGCCACCAGCGAATGCAGCGTCTCCTCGCTCGGATAGACGCGCAGCCGCTGCGCCTCGCCCGCTTCGCCCTCCCACGAGCGGAGGCCGAGCAGGTCGCGGGCCCGGACGAGCAGCGGCCCGACCGAGAACGCCCCCCAGCGCTCGCACCGCAGCTTCAGCTCGACGGTCCGCTCCTCCCCGGCACGAAGGAGGAGGGACCGCACCGGCGCGCCTTCCACGCTGAGCTCCGGCGGCAAGGGGACGAGCAGGTCGAATCGGTCGACGCCGGCCGCGGAGGAGAGCTCGATCGTCGCTGTGACCTCGTCGCCTTCGAGCGCGCGGTCGCGGTCGAGCGACAGCCGGGCCAAGACGCTCGGCTCGCGCCCGGCCACGGCTGCGACGAGCGCAAGCAGGAACGGAGCCGCGAGCGCGACCGGCTCGACCCGGCCGAAGGCGAGGCCGGCCACGAGCCCGGACGCGGCGAGCGAGGCGTACAGGGGCAGGCGCGGCGAGATGAAGCCGGTCACGCTTCGGCGGTGCGCAGGCTGTCCTCGGCAGGCGGAGTCGGCACCGTCTCGAGGGCCTCGCGCACGACGTCCTCGCCGCGGAGCCGCTGCACCCAGAGCTCCGGCCGCACCATCAGCCTGTGCGCCAGTGCCGGCACCGCGACCGCCTTCACGTCCTCAGGAGTGACGAAGTCGCGCCCGGAGAGCGCCGCCTTTGCCCGCGACAGCTTGAGGAGGGCGATGCTGCCGCGCGGGCTTGCGCCGACGGCGAGCCGCTGCGAATCGCGCGTGGCCGTCACGAGATCGACGACGTAGCCCTCGATCGCCTCCGAGACGTGCACCTGCTCGAGCGCGCGCTGCAGCTCGACCAGCGTCGGCGCGTCGACCACCGGCTCGAGCTCCACCTCGTCGACGCCGCGCTCGAGACGCCGGCTGAGCATCTCGATCTCGTCGTCCCGCTCCGGGTATCCGATCGAGATGCGGACGAGAAACCGGTCGAGCTGCGCCTCGGGGAGGGGATACGTCCCCTCGTACTCGATCGGGTTCTGCGTCGCGAGCACGAGGAACGGCGGCTCGAGCAGGTGCGTCGAGTTCTCGATCGTCACCTGGCGCTCCTGCATCGCCTCGAGGAGCGCGGCCTGGGTCTTGGGCGGGGCGCGGTTGATCTCGTCGGCGAGCAGGAGGTTGGCGAAGACCGGCCCGGGGCGGAACACGAAGTCGGCCGTCCGCTGGTCGAAGATCTGCGAGCCCGTCACATCTCCCGGCATGAGGTCGGGCGTGAACTGGATGCGGGCGAAGCGGAGGGAGGTCGCCTGCGCGAACGAGCGTGCGATCAGCGTCTTGGCGAGCCCCGGGTAGTCCTCCAGCAGCACGTGGCCGTCGCTCAGCAGCGCGAGCAGGATCAGCTCGAGCGGCCCGCGCTTGCCGACGATTGCCTTCTCCACCTCGGCGAGGATCCGCTCGGCGCGCTGCCGCACCTCGGCGAGCGCGGTCACAGCGATTCCACGCGCTCGATCAGGCCGGTCACGTGCTCGCGCCGCACGCCGGGTTCGAACGGGTCGGCGGGGGCGGGCCGGTCGGGACGGAGCAGCTCCCACGCGTGCTCTCCCAGCAGCGCCCGCGCCGCCTCCGGCCGGCGCTCGGGCTCGATCCCGTGGCGCGACGCGAGCCGCGCGGCAGCCGCCGTCCGCAGGAGCGGCAGGAGCCGGTGATGGGCGTGGGCCGCACCGGCGATGCCGAGCTCGAGCTCACGTTCCACCCGCAGCAGCTCCACCGGTTGCGGGGCCGCGGGCGGCCGGCCGCGGAGGGCGTCCTCGAAGCGGCGGACGTGCTGCGGCCCACCGCCCTCGCGGGAGTGCCGCACGAGCAGGAGGAGGGCGAGCGCCGTGACCAGCACGACCCAGATCGCGAGCGCGCGCGAGGTGGAGAGCGGCCGCACCGCGAGCAGGACCACGAGCGCGAGGGTCGCCGCGAGCACCGGCAGCCAGAGCCTGCGGGCGAGGCTCACGCCGGGGTCAGCTCCGAGGCGCGCAGCTCGTCCCGTACTGCGAGGAGCGCGTCAACGGCGTCGTCCCTCATCGACGGCTCCGGCTCATGGTGGCTGAACCTAGCCCATTCGAAGAGATCCGTGAGCCTGCGGACCGCGGCGGCGCTGGTGTCGAGGGTGAGGAGCGCCCGCTCGACGTACTCGAGCGGCGCCTCGGCCGGCTCTCGCGGCAGGCCGGCGGCGGCGAGGGCTTTCTCCATCCGCGCGTAGGCGGCGATGATCGCGCGGCGGAGGTCCGGGTCGGTGCGCAGGTCGTCGAGCGACTCGTCGAGTGCAGCCGCGAGCACCTCGGGCGCGCGCCGGCGGGTCCCCGGCCCGAGACGCTTGCGCGTGGCCGCGGCCAGCACGCCGAGCCCGACCAGCAGGCCGAGGACGACCACGAGCTCCTCCCAGCGGAACTCGGCGTGCCGCGGCGGCGTCACCCGGCGGTGCTTGCCGTTCGCCCCGTGGCCCGGCTGGGTCGCGGTGGTGGTGGTCGATCCCGGCGGATGAAGCAGGCGGTGCAGGTTGACGTGACGCGCGAAGAACACCAAAAAGGCCGCCCCCACTATCAGGATGGCGAGAGCTCGAAGGGTTCGCCGGTTGTAGCTCGCGATCTCGACTCGCTCCCGACGGAAGAGGAAGAGCGCGACGAGCGCCGCGATCACGAGGAGCAGCTCGAGGACGACGAATGACGTGAAGACGTAGTCCCAGAACGTCGCGGGCAGCCCGCTGCCTCTGTTACCTCCCTTGCCGAGCGGTCGCCCGTGCGCCGCGATCGCCACGACCGCGAGGAGCGCGGTGACCACGAGAGCGAGCGGGACGAGGCGGCGCCTGAGGATGGCTGGAGTCTCGCAGGACCGAGGTTCTACGCTTCAGCAATGAGGGTCGAGTCGATCCGGCTCCGGCTGCTGCTCGTCGCGCCGCTTCGGCTGGTGCTCGGCCCTGTCTGGCTCGCCGCGGCCCGCGCCGCCGGCGGCCCGTCCGGCGGGACGCTGGTCGCGTTCGCGGCCGGAGCGTTCGCAATGGCCTTCCTCGTGCCGAACGACCCACGCGCTCGTTTCCGGCGCACGCCCGGCGAGCCTGCGGAGCTTCCCGCCGACGCGAGCGTTGCGCCTGCGTGGCTGCATGCCGTCCACTCGGCGCTGCCGAGCACGGTCGGCGTGTCGCTCCTCGCGGCGGTCGCACTTGCGTTCCAGCCGACACTCACAGCGCTGCTCGGGGGAATCCTCGTTGGGCTCGGCCTGGTCGCGCTGCTGAGGGCGTACGGGATGGATGGGGCGCTCTACTTCGACCCGCGGACGCGGACTGTCTTCCGCAAGTAGCGCCAACTGCAAAATCTCCTGAGCCCTGGGCCGAGGACACTGATTTGGGCGAGTGTTCGGGAACGACCTGCTGAACTGACGGTGCTGACTAAGCGCGGTCGGCCCAGTCGAGCTTCTGGAAGGGCCACTCGCGCAGAAGCCACTCGCGGAGAGCCGCCTCGAGGAGGGGGTCCAGGCCGTCCTCCCATGCGCTCCGTCGTAGCCACAT
>VAXA01000014.1 GCA_005883365.1 Actinomycetota bacterium | reverse complement strand
AGGACGCCCATCGTCTTGAGCAGGAACCAGATCGGCCCGATGTCCCACGGCCCGTGCCAGCCCGCGAAGAACAGCGTCACCATCAGGCCGGAGAGCGTGATCATGTTGATGTACTCGGCCATCTGGAAGAGGCCCCAGCGCATCCCCGAGTACTCGGTGTGGTAGCCGGCGACGAGCTCCTGCTCCGCCTCGGGCAGGTCGAACGGAGCGCGGCTCGTCTCCGCGATCCCGCCGAAGAAGAACACGATCAGCCCGATGAACTCCGGCGCCGCGTACGGGAGGAACGACCCCTGGCGCGCGACGATCTCCGGCAGGTTGAGCGAACGGCCGAGGATGACGACGCCGAGCACGCTGAGCGCGAGTGAGACCTCGTACGAGACGAGCTGCGCGCACGTGCGCATCGAGCCGAGGATCGAGAACTTCGACTCCGACGCCCAGCCGCCGACGATGAAGCCGTAGATCCCGACCGAGCCGAGCGCGAAGATCGCGATCAGGCCGATCGAGACGTTCGCGATCTCACCGTTGATCCGCCAGCCGTGCACCGTCCAGCCCGGCCCCCACGGGATGAAGGCGAAGGCGGCGATCGCGGTGAAGGCCGAGACGACCGGCGCGAGAATGTACGGGAGCTCGATCGCGGAGGATGGCGAGAACGCCTCCTTCCGGACGAGCTTGACGAGGTCGGCGATCGGCTGCAGGAGCCCGAACGGCCCGGCGCGGTTCGGGCCGTAGCGGAGCTGCATCCGCCCCATCAGCTTCCGCTCGATCAGCGTCAGGTAGGCGAAGAGGCCGAGGACGATGTTGACGATGACGAGCGCCTCGATGATCGCGATCCACCAGGGCTCCTGAGGCGTCAAGCGGATGCCACCTCCTCGGCCTTCGCGAGCTCGACGATGCCGCCGAGGCCGTTCGCGTGCTCGAGCGCGACGCGCGCGATTCCGGCGCGCAGGTGGCGGTTCACGCGCGCCGGCAGTGTGATCGCGCTGCCGTTCGAACCGACGGTGACGAGGTCGCCGGTCGCGATCTTGCGCCGCCGCGCGTCGTCCGCCGAGAGCTCGAGCTCCGGTTGGGGCCGCTGGAACTGGAGCTCGGCGACCCGCTCGACCGCGGCGCCCGAGAAGAGCGGCCGGTAGGCGACGAGGCGGACCTGGCTCTTGCGCCGCGGCGCCGCCCGCGGCTCCGGCAGCGCCTGGCGAGCCACGTGCTCCTGCGCCTCGGGATAGACGCGCAGCGGCGCCCGCTCGCCGACCTCGCCGAACGCGAGGCCGCCGTAGACCCGCTCCGAGACCTCCGCGAAGACGGCCGCCGCGTACGGCGCGACGTCCACTCCGAACCGCGCGGCGAGCTCCGCGATCCATTCGAGCTCGTCCGGACACGGGGGAGTCACGGTCCGGCGCAGCCGCTGCAGGCGGCCCTCGAGGTTGACGAACGTTCCTTCCCGCTCGAGGTAGCCCGTCCCCGGCAGGACAAGGTCGGCCCAGCCGGCGGCCAGCCCGCCGAACATCGAGATCACGATCGTCGCCTCGGCCTGCTCGGCGAGCGCGCGGACGTTCTCGTCGCGGGCCGCCTCGTCTCCCGAGACCACGAGCAGGCCGATCGCCCCGCTGGGCTCGCTCTCCTCGTCGCAGCAGGCCGCCCAGGCGTCCGCGACGCCCCGGCCGTTCGGCGTCTCGGGGAGATAGAACGCGCCACAACCCTCGCGCCCGGCGAGGCCGAGCTTCTCGGCGAGCTTCGCGACCGTCGCGCCGCCGCGCCCGCCGGGGCCGCACCAGACGAGCACGACCCGCTCCGCCTCGCCGACGGCGGGGTCGTTCGCGTCGTCGAGGATCCGGGCGCCGTTGCGGCGAGCGGACTTGATCCAGAGGTCGACGACCGGCGCGCGCTCGACCACGGGGACGTCGCCGAGCACGACGACGACGTCCGCGTCGCGGATCGAGGAGAGGGGGAGCCGGTACGCGTCGAGGCTGCCCGAGATCTCCTCCGGCAGCATCGCCTGGTGCGAGTCGAGCCCGACCCGGAGCAGCTTTGCGAGCGCGTAGGCCTGCTCGACCGTCTCCGAGCCGGAGAGCACGGTGACGACGCGGCCGCGGGCGTCTCGCAGCAGCCGCTCCGCCTCGCCGAGCGCCTGCTCCCACGAGACCTGCTCGAGGCCGTGCCGCCGCACCCGCTGCAGCGGCTGCGCGAGCCGGTCCTCGGCGCGCAGGTGCGTGTACGCGAACCGGCCCTTGTCGCAGATCCAGCCCTCGTCGATCTCCGGGTGGTTGCGGGAGAGGATCCGCTTGACCTTCCCTTCGCGCACGGTCGCGTAGATGTTGCAGCCGACGGGACAGAGCCCGCAGACGGTCGGCACGTCGACGATCTCCCACGGCCGCCCCTCGAAGCGATACTGCGTCGGCAGGAGCGCGCCGACCGGGCAGAGCTCGGTCACGTTGCCGGTGAACGCGCCGCTGTAGGGCAGGTCCTCGAAGGTCGTGATCACCGACATGGCGCCGCGGTTGGCGGCGACGAGTTGGCCGTCTTCCGAGACGCTCTCGCTGAAGCGGGTGCAGCGGTAGCAGAGGATGCAGCGCTCCCGGTCGAGCGAGATGGTGGGCGAGATCGGGATCGGCTTCTCGAAGGTGAGCTTCTCGAAGCTCATCCGCGTGTTGCCCGGGCCGTAGCGGAACGTGAGGTCCTGCAGCGGGCACTCGCCGCCCTTGTCGCAGACCGGGCAGTCGAGCGGGTGGTTGACGAGGATGAACTCGAGCGTTGCGTTCTGCCCCTCGGCGGCCTGCTGCGAGGTCCGCGCCGTCTTCACGACCATCCCGTCCTGCGCCGTGAGCGTGCAACCGGCCTGGAGCTTCGGCATCCCGTCCACCTCGACGAGACACATCCGGCAGGCGCCGACCGGTTCGCCAAGCCGTGGCTCGTAGCAGAACACGGGGATCTCGACGCCTGCGACGAGCGCCGTCTCGACGAGCCCCGTGCCCTTGGGCACATGCACCTCGCGCTCGTCGATCGTGACGCGCACCAGCTCGGCGCTCATACGGCTGCCTCCTGGGCGACGGACGTATGGGCGTGCTGGTCCACGGGGGCGAACAACCCGGCGAGCTGGGAGTCGGCGCCGAACGGACAGCCGCCTTGCTCGACGTGCGCGCGGAACTCGTCGCGGAACTTCGTGACGCAGCTCGCGACCGGCATCGCGGCCGAGTCGCCCAGCACGCAGAGGCACTTGCCGATGATCCGGTCGCACACGTCGAGCGTCAACTCGAGGTCGCGCTCCCGTGCCGTCCCCTCTTCGACCGCCCGGAGGAGCTGCACGAGCCAGCGCGTGCCCACGCGGCACGGCGTGCACTTGCCGCACGACTCGTGCATGTAGAACTGCGCGACCCGCAACGCGAACTGCACGATGCACGTCCGTTCGTCGATCACCGTGACGACGCCGGAGCCGATGAAGTAGCCCTTTGCGCCGAGGGAGTTGGCGTCGAGCGGCGTGTCGAGGTCGTCCGGGGTCATGACCGGGAACGACGAGCCGCCCATCATCACCGCCTTGAGCGTGTGCCCGTCCGGGACGCCACCGCCGACCCGAGAGGCAGAAGAGGCGCGTGCCGGTCGAGTCGGGCGGGGCACCGATCTTCGCGTACTCGTCCGGGCCGACGGCGAGGACGGCCGGGATCGTCGCGATTGACTCGACGTTGTTGATCAGCGTTGGCGACGCGTAGACGCCGGAGATCGCCGGGAACGGCGGCTTCGAGCGCGGCTGGCCGCGCTTGCCCTCGAGCGACTCGAGCAGCGCGGTCTCCTCCCCGCAGATGTACGCCCCCGCCCCACGGTGGATCACGATCTCGACCTGGTCCAGGATCCCCGCTGCGCGTGCCTCGTCGACGGCGCCCTGCAGTGTCTCGTACTCGGCGACGTACTCGCCGCGGATGTAGATGTAGACGTGCTTCGACTGGATCGCGTGCGCCGCGATCAGGCAGCCCTCGACCAGCCGGTGCGGCACCTTGAGCATGATCTCGCGGTCCTTGAACGTCCCCGGCTCGGACTCGTCCGCGTTGACCGTGATGTAGATCGGCTTGGCGATCTTGTCGGGCGTCGGGATGAAGCTCGCCTTGCGCCCCGTCGGGAAGAACGCGCCGCCGCGGCCGCGGAGGTTCGACTCGACGACCTCCTGGATGACCGCCTGCGGATCCTGCGCGCGTGCCTGCTCGAGCTGTGCGTAGCCGCCGACCGCGCGGTACGCGTCGAGCGTGAGTAGCGGCGCTCCGTCGTAGCCGGCGAGGACGAGCGCCGGGCCTTCCGCAACCCGCACCGTCGTCTCAGTCACTGCGTAGCTCCTCGAGGATCGCCGGCACGTCGTCCGGGGTCACCGACTGCCGGTAGCGGTGGTCGACCGCGACGATCGTCGGTGTCGCGCAGCCGCCCGCGCTCGAAGGCCTCGAGCACGCCCTGCGCGTTGACGAGCCCGCAGCAGACGTTCGTGCAAACCTCGATCGTGTGCCGCCCCACGGCTTCGAGGTGGAACATGTCGTAGAAGCTCGCGACGGAGTAGCAGTAGGCCGGCGTCACCTCGAGCGCCTCCGCGGTTTCCTCGATGGCCTGGCGCGACAGCCACCCGTGCCGCTCCTGCGCAAGCCGCAGCGCCGGCAGCACCGCCGAGAGCGTCCCCTCGGGGTAGCGCCCGCGGATCTCCTGCACCTCGTCGTAGAAGGTGCTCACCGGTCGGTGTCCCCCATCACGGCGTCGAGGGAGCCGACGACGGCGATCAGGTCGGCGACGAGCGCGTTCTCCAGGCAGGTCGCCGTCGCCTCGAGCGCGGCGAACGACGGTGCCCGGAAGTGGACGCGCCACGGCTTGGGCCCGCCGTCCGAGACGAGGTAGCAGCCCGACTCGCCGCGCGGCGACTCGACGGCGACGTAGATCTCGCCCTCGGGCACGCGGAACCCCTCGGTGACGAGCTTGAAGTGGTGGATGAGGGTCTCCATCGAGGTATGGAGCTCCTCTCGCGGCGGCAGCACGACCTTGCGGTCGTCTGCGATCCACGGCCCGCACGCGGTAGCGGTCGTAGACGTCGCCGTTCGGGTAGACCGGAACCTGGAAGTCGACCTGGTCGTAGTGGAGGTACGGCTCGTCACGGCGCAGGTCCCAGTCCACGCCCGAGGCGCGGAGGTTCGGGCCGGTCTGCCCGAGCGCGATCGCGTCCTGCGCCGAGAGGACGCCGATTCCACGGGTTCGCTCTAGCCAGATCTCGTTCCGGTCGAGGATGCCGCGGTAGTCGTCGAGCGCGCGCGGCATCCACTCCACGAACTTGCGGCATTCCGGGAAGAAGCCCCGGGGGATGTCCTCGGCCAGCCCGCCGACCTGGAAGTAGCGGGTGTGCATCCGCTGCCCCGTGACGAGCTCGAACAGGTCGAGGATCGTCTCCCGCTCGCGGAAGCAGTACCAGAACATCGAGATCGCCCCCAGCTCGAGCGCGGACGTGCCGAGGAAGACGAGGTGCGAGTGGATCCGGTTCAGCTCGCATAGGAGCATCCGCATCCAGTTGGCCTTGGTCGGCACCTCGAGCTCGAGCAGCTGCTCGACCGCCAGCACGAAGACGAGCTCGTTGTTCTGGTACCCGACGTAGTCGATCCGCTCCGGGAAGGTGACGCACTTCCAGTACGTCTTCGACTCCATCGACTTCTCGAAGCCCGTGTGGAGGTAGCCGATCACGGCCGAGACGCCGACGACCTCCTCGCCGTGCAGGTCGACGATCAGGCGTAGGACGCCGTGGGTCGACGGGTGGTTCGGGCCGAAGTTGACCCGGAGCACGTCCTCGCTGTCGCGCAGGTCGGCGGGGACGTCGAGGACGGTTGGGATCCGCGAGGGGATGCGCGAGCCTTCGTATTGCCCGTCGGCGACGACCGGCCAGCGGCGGGTTGTAGGTGGCGTGGCTGTCGCGCTCATTCCTCGTCGCTGAAGCGGACGGGCTCGCCGCCGATCGGGTAGTCCTTGCGCAGCGGATGGCCCTCCCAGTCGTCGGGCATGAGCAGCCGCTCGAGGTTCGGGTGGCCGTCGAAGACGATTCCCATCAGGTCGTACTGCTCGCGCTCGTGCCAGTCGCAGGTCGGCCAGACCGAGACGACGCTCGGCACGTGCTCGCCCTCGTCGACCCAGCACTGGAGCCGGGCGCGGGGCGCTCCCTGCCGCAACGCGAGCAGGTGGTAGCTGAGGGAGAAGCGCTTCGGCTTGAGCCCGGGCAGCGCCTGCAGCCCCTGCGTCATCGGATGCATGAGGTCGCGGCCGCTCGCGGTGCCGATGTAGCCGGAGACGCCCTTGTCGCCCCAGCCGAGGTAGTCGGTCGCGACGACGTCGACGCACATGTCGAAGCCGAGCTCGTCCCGGACGTGCTCGCACGCCTCCCGGATCCGCTCCGCCTCGATCGTCACCGTCGGCATCTCGGGCCCGTCGCGGTGAGAGACGTACCCCGGCACGCGCTGCCACTCGGTCATGTGGCGACCCCGACGCGCTCGTACGCGGGCGGCACGCCGGCGAGGTGCGCCTCGTGCAGGCGGATGATCCCCTCCATCAGGGCTTCCGGCCGCGGCGGGCAGAACGGGATGTAGATGTCGACGGGCACGATCCGGTCGACGCCCTGGAGGATCGTGTAGTTGTTGAACATCCCGCCCGAGCTCGCGCAGACGCCCATCGCGATCACCCACTTCGGCTCGAGCATCTGGTCGTAGATCTGGCGCAGCGGCTCCGCCATCTTGTGTGCGACGCGCCCCGACACGATCAGCAGGTCGGCCTGGCGCGGCGAGGAGCGGAACGCCTCCATCCCGAAGCGCGCGATGTCGTAGCGCGCGGAGACGATCGACATCATCTCGATCGCGCAGCACGCGAGCCCGAACGTGTCTGGCCACATCGACTTCGTCTGCGCCCAGCGGACCGCCTTCTCGAGCGTCGTCAATCCGAGCGCCCGCTCGAGCTCCTCGACCCCGAGCTCCTCCTCGAAGCGCGACGGCCCCTTCGTCGGCCAGAGCAGCCGCTCCGACTGGAGCCCGTGGTCGCGCAGGCGATGCGGCTCGTCAGCCACGCCGCGTCACCAGTTCAGCGCTCCCTTGCGCCAGATGTAGACGTAGGCGACGAGGAGGATGACGATGAAGAAAGCGAGCTCTGCGAAGCCGAACCAGCCGAGCGCGTGGAGCTGCACGGCGAGCGGGTAGAGGAAGACGATCTCGATGTCGAAGACGATGAAGAGCATCGCCGTCAGGTAGAAGCTGACGCTGAAGCGCTGGCGCGGCAGCGGTCCCGTCGAGACGCCCGACTCGAACGGCACCGTCCGGGCTCGGGTGCGGCGTGCGGGACGCTGCGAGAACTTGAACGACATCCACATCATCGAGGCCGGGATGACGAGCGCCAGAAGGCCGTAGATCAGGAATGGCAGCCAGCTATGGAGCATCTACTTCGCGCGTCTCCCCTTACCCGTTCGCGCATCAGAAGCACTCACCGAATCGGTGACGTTATCAATGTCGCCCCGGCTGCACTTGCGGGTACCGAATCCCCGTAACCGTGCCTGCAGCGGGTGTTACAAAGTCGGGCTAAATGCTGCAAGCGCCGGCGGCAAAGCCGCCGACGCTCAGCGGAAGACCGGGCGCCTGACGGCGCCCCCGGCGCGGTCCCCG
>VAXA01000013.1 GCA_005883365.1 Actinomycetota bacterium | reverse complement strand
ACTAGGCGCCTCTCTCACCCAACTAGCTCGACAAAGCGCGGGTCCTCGCGGAGCGAGGCGAAGTCGTCGTCCTTCCGGGCCTGGTCCTTGTACAGCTCCCACTGGGCGACCGACTCGGCGAGCGCCGTGAGGGCGGCGTCCTCGTTCCCGAGCAGCGCCTGCATGCAGGCGACGTTGTAGAGCAGGTGGGCGTTGCCCGGGTACACATCGAGGCCGCGGTTGACCGCCTCGAGGGCGGCGGCATAGTCCTTGGCCTGGTACGCGTCCCAGAAGCCGTCCTGAGACGCGGCCGGCGTGATCCGGTAGGCCGCATCCCGCGGGCCGCCGATCGCGAGCACGATCGTGTCATCA
>VAXA01000057.1 GCA_005883365.1 Actinomycetota bacterium | reverse complement strand
CCGCGATGTAGTCGCCGAGGAAGAAGTTCGTGCAGTCCGGCGGGTCGACGAACGCGAGGCAGGCGCCGAACGTGTCGCCATTGAAGCCCGTCGACGTCACCGCTTGGCTCGTCCAGGTCGCGCCGGAGTCGGACGACGACGAGAGCGTGACGCAGACCAGGACGTCGTTCGCGTCGCAGCTGCGGTCGTAGTAGGCGAGGTCGACCCGCCCGTCCGGCGCCGACTGGAGCCACGGGAAGAACTGCGTCTGCGCACTCGGCTTCACACGCGTCGCCGGTACGAACGACGACAGATCGCCTGGCCTGGCCGTGTGCGTGACCCAGACGTTGAGCGCACCGCTCGACTGGTCGCCGAACGCGACGACGAGGTCGCCCGTAAGCTGGTCGACCGTCGACGTGACGTCGGTGCCGCCGCGGTAGAGCGCGTTCGGAAGACTCGTCGCGGGGCTCGGGATCGGAGCGGCCACGACGCTGCGGCTCCAGGTGTTCCCGCCGTCGGTCGACTTCGCGACGAGCGCGGCGTTGTTCTTCGTGCTCTTCTCGTTCGGCCCATTGATGTAGGAGACGTAGACGGTGCCGTCGGGCCCCACCCGCGGCGTCGCATCCTGGTCGAACTGGTGGCCGGCGTCGCTGACCCGGATCGGGCCCGTCCAGCTGGCGCCGTCGTCGTCGGAGTAGGCGAGGTCGATCGGCGACTTGCCGGCGCCGCTGAACTCCGCCCAGGCGACGTAGAGCCGGCCGAAGTGGTGACCGGAGCCGGCTCCGGTGTCGACCGTTCCGGCCTCGTGATCGGGGAACTTCCCGTTCGACCCCTTCTCGCTGCCGTTCGCGATGCCGGCCGCGATCGGCACAGCCGGAAGTCGCCACGCGCCGAGGCCGTAGCTGTCGGCCGGATCGGCCGGGTCCGCCAGGCTCGTGTCGAACGTCGTGGAGAGCAGCTGCACCTTCTGCGACCTTTTGCCGCCGAAGGCCTGGCAGATGACGTCGAACAGGCCCGACTTCGGGTTGTAGACGACGACCGGATCGCCGGCGATTGGGAATGGGCCGGTGCCGGAGACATCCGGGTCGTTCGTGAAGGACGTGAACCCGGGCGCGAACGACTCGGGGGCCCAGGTGGTGCCGCCGTCGGTCGAGTACGAGATCCCGCAGCCGTCGTTGAAGTGCCAGTCGTTCCACATCCCCATCAGGATCTGGCCGTCAGGGCTCATTCCGAGCGACTCCTCGTTGGCGGCGAACTGGTCGTCGGTGACCTGGATCGGCGCCGTCGCTGCGGCGGCTCCCACCAGGCCGACGACGGCGAGCACGCAGAACGCCGCCGCAAAGACCACGAACTTTCTCACGGAAACCTCCCCCTTCGCTGACGCGTGATTCTACGAATCAGACGTTGAAACGGATGTTCAGGACGTCGCCGTCCTCGACGACGTAGGGCTTCGCCTCGAGCCGCTGCTTGCCGGCCCGTGCCGCCTCCGCATGGCCGCCCGCCGCCACGAGGTCGTCCCAGCGCACCACCTCGCAGCGGATGAAGCCGCGCGCGATGTAGGAGTGAATCGTGGCTGCGGCATCGAGCGCGGTCTCGCCGCGCCGTAGCGTCCACGCCCGCGTCTCCTTCTCCCCCGCCGTGAAGAACGTGATCAGATCGAGCCTCTCTGCCAGCCGCCGCACGACCTCGCCGAGCGCGGACTCGCCGCTGCCCCGGAACTCCGCCGCCTCCTCGGGGGCCAGCTCGGAGAGCTCCGCCTCGAGCTGGAGATCGATCCCGTCGGCTCCGTTGACGACCTCGAGCAGCGGCTTCGTCGTGAGCGGATCGAGCTCCGGCGGCAGCTCGCCCTCCCAGTCCGCCAGCGTCCGGCCGGCGTCGAGGTGCGCGAGGAGCCGCTCGAGCTCGGCCGCCTCCGCCTTGAGGCGGGCGTCCCCCGACTTCGCCTGCTTCGCGACGCGCTCCAGCCGCCGCTCCACATGGTCGCGGTCGGCGACGAGGAGCTCGAGCTTCAGCGTCTCGAGGTCGTCGGCGGGGACGCGCGTGCCGGAGAAGCCGTCGAGGACGACGAGGAGCGCGTCGACCTGCCGCAGGTTGCCCAAAAGCTGTGGGCCGGTCCCCGGCACGTCGACGACGCGGACGGCAGCCGGGGTCACCTTCCGCGCGCCAACCGTTTCCGCAACCCGGTCGAGCCGCCCATCCGGGATCTGCGCCACCCCGACGTGCTCCTTGCCCGAGCCGTGCGTCTCCGCGCGCGTGAGCGCTCGAAAGAGCGTCGTCTTGCCCGAGCTCGGCAGCCCCACGATCCCAACCTCCAGCGCCACGCGCGGAGGCTACCGGGGACTACGGGACTTCCTGCTCCTGGATCTGCTTCTGCAGGGAGACGAGCGCACGGTGCTGGAGCGACTTGATCGCCCCCTCAGTTTTGTCGAGGATCGCCGCCACCTCCGCGTTCGGAAGGTTGAAGACGAACTTCAGCGTCAGTACCTGCTGCTGCTCGGGCGAGAGGCGCTCGATGAGCTTGAGCATCGACTCCCGGCCAATCGTCTTCATCGCCGCGAGCTCGGCGGACGGCTCCTCCTCGCCCGGCGGCTCGGGGACCTCCTCCTCCGGCTGCCAGCGGCGGCGGGCGCGGAAGTGGTCCATCGCGAGGTTGTGGGCGATCCGGAACAGCCAGGCCGAGAACGGCGCCGACTGCCACTTGAAGCTACCGATCTTTTCCAGCATCTTCAGAAAGGTCTGCGTCGTGAGGTCCTCGGCGTCGTGTCGGTTGCCGACGCTGACGTGGAGGTAGCTGTAGATCCGGTCGAAGTGGATGAGGTACAGCTCCTCGAGGGCGTCGCGGTCGCCCTGCTGCCCGCGCGCGACGAGCTCCCGGACGTGCTCGGTCGACTCGCGCGCAGGCAGCCGCTCGGCGGGAGTGGTCATCCCGAGTTCGTTTCCCCGAGACGGCACCAGAGCTAACTCGCGGAGCGCCCTGCGCCGCTAACCGGAGCCAAAACCGACCCGGCCGGCGCGGACGATTCGCTTGTAGTAGGCAACGTGGGCGACGACCACGTGGAGGGGCCCGTCCTCGGTTTCGAGCACGACGACCGGCTTGCCCGCCCCGGTCGAGTTGAGCGCCGACTCGAGCTCGTCCGCCGAGCGCTCGTCAACGAAGCTGCCGACGATCTGGCCGCCGGCGAAGCCGAGCTCGATCCGCACGCGCTCCTCAGCCACCCGCGCAGACCACCTCCGAAAGGACGCCGTGGACGGAGTCCGGATGGACGAAGGCGACCTCGAGACCGAACATGCCGTGCCGCGGCGTCTCGTCGATCAGCTCGGCGCCGGCCTCCGAAAGATGCGTGAGGGCCGCGCGGATGTCCTCGACCTCGTACGCGACGTGGTGCATTCCCGGGCCCCGCTTGGCGAGGAAGCGGCCGACCGGCGTGTCGTCTCCGAGCGCGCCCAGAAGCTCGAGCCGGCTCTCCCCGACCCGGATCGACGCCGCCTCGACGCCCTGCTCGTCGACGCGCGAGCGTTGCTCTAGCCTCGCTCCGAAGAGGCGCTCATACGTGTCGAGCGCGCCGTCCAGATCCTCGACCGCGAGACCCACATGGTGGACCGAGCTGGGCGTCTCCCTGGGCTTCTTCATCGGGCCGATCGTATGTGAAAGACTCGCGCCGACGATGCGCGTCTCGGCCCTCGCCCTCGTCCTGGCGGCAGCGTTCGTCGCGGGGTGCGGCGGCCACAACATGACGACGAAGCAGAACGGCGAGGCGTCGAAGTCGGCGGTTCGCGTGCTCGCCGATGCGCAGTCCGCGGCGGCGCACGCGAGCTCGGTGCACGTTTCGGGGAGCATCGTCTCCGGCGGGACCCCGATCACTCTCGACCTGTCCATGGCCCGTGGCAAGGGCGCGAACGGCTCGATGTCGACCAACGGGCTCGAGTTCGACCTCGTCCGGATCGGCGACACCGCGTACATCCGCGGCAGCGACGAGTTCTACAAGCACTTTGCCGGCGCCACGATCGCACAGCTTCTCCACGGCAAGTGGCTCAAGGCGTCCATCGTCCGGGAGCGGTTCCGCTCGCTCAGGCCGCTGACGAGCATCGACCTGCTCTTCGCGAAGGTCAGCTCAGGCCACGGCAAGCTCGTCAACGACGGCAAGACGTCCTACAAGGGCCGGCAGGTCGTCGCGATCCGCGACGCGTCGGACAGCAGCAAGCTTTACGTCGCCGCGACCGGCAAGCCGTACCCGGTGGCGCTCGTCGGCGGAACGAAGGGCCAGTCCGGGACGATCACCTTCGGCGACTGGAACAAGTCGGTGTCGTTGAGCGCACCGAAGGACGCGATCGACATCTCGCAGCTCGGAGCCGGTTAGACCGAGCCGCCGGGGTCGCTGGCTACGACGCGCGGGACGCCGACGGTCTCGGACGCGCTCGATTCGGGCTCGACGTCCTCGACGAGGGCCCGCAGCTGGTCGCGGACGAGCGTCTCCTTCTCGAGCAACTCGCTCGCGATCCGGTCGAGCGGGGCGCGATGCTTGCGCAGCAGGCGCACGGCCTCCTCGTAGGCGCCGTCGGTCAGGCGAGCCTGCTCCTCGTCGCGAACGCGCTTCGTAGCCTCGGAGAGCGCGTAGTTGTCGGCCCGCATCGTCCGCGAGGTGACCATGTCGGACATGCCCCACTCGAACACCATCGCCCGCGCGATCTCCGTCACCTTCTCGAGATCGTCGGCGGCGCCGTTCGTGACGCGGCCGAAGACGACCTCCTCCGCGGCGCGGCCGGCGAGGGCGACGACCATCCGGTCGGCGAGCTCCTCCTTCGTGTGGAGGTACCGATCCTCCCCGGGCAGATAGAACGCATAGCCGAGCGCATTGCCGCGAGAGACGATCGTCACCTTCTGGAGCTCCATGACGGAGCCCATCAGGTGCGCCATGAGGGCGTGGCCACCCTCGTGGTAGGCGAGGATGCGCCGCTCCTTCTCGGTCAGCACCTTGCGCTGCTGGAGGCCCGCGACGACACGCTCGAGCGCCCAGTCGAAATCGGCCTGCGAGATCGTCAAGTCGCTGCGGCGGCCAGCCTTGATAGCCGCCTCGTTGCAGACGTTCGCGAGCTCGGCCCCGGTGAGCCCTGACGTCTGCCGCGCGACGAGCCCGAGGTCGACATCGTCGATGTTGAGCGGCTTGCCGCGCGTGTGGACGCGGAGGATCGCCTCCCGGCCGGCGAGGTCGGGCGGCGGCACGAGCATCGACCGGTCGAAGCGCCCGGGGCGCAGCAGGGCCGGGTCGAGGTCCTGGATCCGGTTGGAGGCGCCCATCACGACGACCTGCTCCGCGCCTTCGAAACCGTCGAGCTCGACGAGGAGCTGGTTGAGCGTCTGGTCCTGCTCGCGGTTGAAGCCGTGTCCGGTGCGCTGCGCGCCGACGGCGTCCAGCTCGTCGATGAAGACGATCGCGGGCGCGTTCTTCCGCGCCTCGTTGAAGAGCTTGCGGATGCGCGCGGCGCCGAGGCCCGCGAACATCTCCACGAACGACGACGCGGAGGCGCTGTAGAAGTTCGCTCCCGACTCGTGAGCGACGGCCTTCGCGAGCAGCGTCTTGCCGGTGCCAGGCGGCCCGTAGAGGAGGATTCCCTTCGGGACCTTCGCGCCGAGCCGTTGGAAGCGCTTCGGGTCGCGCATGAACTCCACGACCTCCATCAGCTCGCCGCGCACCTCTTCGACGCCGGCGACGTCGGCCCACGTCGTCTGCGACTTGGCGCCGTGGCTCAGGTTCGCGGGCTTGACGCGCGGCATCATCCCGACGGTCTTCCAGAGCAGCCAGCCCGTCAGGGCGAGGATCACGAGGAACGCCAGCGGCAGCCAGGTCGTCGCGAAGTCCGCGGCCGCATGCAACCAGTGCCCCACCATCTCAGGGTCTCATCGGCAGCGGCGGTGGCATCCCTTAGCCGAGCGACGCAGCCGCCTCCTCGGCCGTCGTCGTCCGCACTCCCCGCTCCCGCCACGAGGCAACGCTCAGGGCGGCACGGGACTCGTCGACGCCGCGCGCCGCATCCTCCACGAACGTGATCCGGCGGCCGCGGCGGAGGAGCGCGCGCACCGCCGCGTCGTCGCAGATCTCGGTCGCGACGCCGAAGAGGAGGATCTCGTCGGGGTCGAGCGCGTCGAGCATTGTCTCCGCGTTCGGGTTTGTGAACGGGTCGTACTGCTTCTTCGGGATCAGGATCTCACGCCGCCCCTCGAGCAGCCGCCGCAGGATCGGCGGTGGGACGGCCACGAGCGGCAGGGGCAGCGGGTCGAACTGCTTCGTCTCGGGGATCTTCTCCGCACCTCGCGTGCCGAGAAGGCAATGCGCCGGCCAGGTGCTGTCGTAGTCCGGCTGCTCGGAAATCTCGGGATCGGTGAGCTCGTGCTGATCCGTGGAAGCGACATGGACGACGCCGGCCGCGCGGGCGGCCTCGACGAGCCGCGCCATCGCCGGCTTCGCCTCCTCCGCGCCGGCGAAGTAGAGCTTCCCGCCGGGCTCGACGAAGTCGACCTGGGTATCGACGTCCCAGAGGATCGTCCCGCTCACGCGGTGACTGTAGAGGACCTGTCTCGGTAACTGATACCGAGCCGTGTCCCGAGCAGACACCTCGCTTTGGGCGTGTTGCGGGAATTGCCTCCATCGGCAACGCTGGAACTCGTGCCTTCAGCACCCCGCGATTGCGCGCCTGGGCTCCACCACATCTGGGTGAACGCAACAGGCAACTGGCCGTACTTCGTCGACGGCATCGACCGGCGCCGTTGGCTAGGGCTCCTCGAGCAGGTCATCGACGACCACGCCTGGACGGTGCCGGCGTTCTGCCAGATGACAACCCACGTCCATGCCATCGTCGATGTACGCGACACCTCTCTATCGCAGGGAATGCAGTACCTGAACCGGGAATACAGCAAGCGTTTCAATGCGTGTCACGACCGGTTCGGACACTTCGTGCGAAGGCGATTCGGAAGCAGGCGGATCATCGACGGCCGCGACCTGCTCGGAACCTACGCCTACGTCGTCCTGAACCCGGTGAAGGAAGGTATGTGCCCGAGAGCCGAGGATTGGCGCTGGAGCAGCTACGCCACAACCCTTGGGCTGACCGAAGATTTCGGCTTCGTCGAGGCGAGCGTCGTGATCGCTGAGCTCAGTGGCTCAGTCGATGCCCTTCGAAGGCTTGTCACAGCACGGGCTTCGCTCCTGGCCGAAACGGACCTGTCTCGGTAACTGATACCGAGACATGGCGGATCTGGGCATGTTCAGCGGAGTGCGCGCAGGGCGGGCTCCAGGCGCTGGCGCGTGGTGAGGACACCTTCGAAGAGGTCGCCGTGCCGACGGATCCGTTCGCGCACGACCTCCATCGTAAACGCGGTCGCGTCGAGCGACTCGTCGACCTCCTCCCATCGCAACGGCGTCGAGACGGGGGCGCCGGGGCGCGGCCGCACCGAGTAGGCCGAGGCGATCGTCTTCCCCTCGCCGTTCTGGTTCGCGTCGATGAGGACGCCGCGCCGCTTCGCCTTCGACCATTCCGTCGTCGCCAGCCCGCGGTGCGTACGTGCGATCGCCCCCGCCACGATCTCGCAGAGCTCCCGGGTCTGCGCGTAGGTGTAGCGGCGCTCCACCGGCACGAGGACGTGCATGCCGTCCGCACTGCTCGTCTTCGGGAAGGAGACGAGCCCGAGCGTGTCGAGCGCCTCCTTGACGAGGAGCGCCACCTGCACGACCTCGGAGAAGCCGACGTCCGGCGACGGATCGAGGTCGAAGAGGACGAAGTCGGGTCGGTCCGGCCGATCGACGCGCGAGTACCACGCGTTCATGTCGATGCAGCCCATGTTGACCATCCAGAGCAGTGCGTCTTCGTCGTTGACGATGGGGGCGTCGATCCAGCGTTTCTTCGGCGGTCGCTCGCGCGTCGAGACCTCCACGTGGAAGCGCGGGATCCACTCGGGCATGCCCTTCGGTGCGTCTTTCTGGAAGAACGCCTTGCCATAAGCGCCGTCGGGATAGCGACGCATCGTGAACGGCCGATCGCGCAGGTGCGGGACGAGCACCTCGGCGACCGCGGTGTAGTAGTCGATCAGGTCGCCCTTGGTGATCCCGAGGTCGGCCCAGAACAGCTTGTCGAGGTTGGACAGCTTCACCTTCCCCTCCTCCACCTCCGCCGGCCGCTCCCGCCGCACGTCGACCGCCGGCTTGTCATCGCGCAGCCCCTGGAAGGAGGGCGCGCGCAGGTGACCGTCGTGCGTCCACTGAGCAAATTCGACCTCGGCCACGAGTTTCGGCTCGACCCAGACGACGTCGCCCTTCTTCACCTTTGGCATCTTCGGGACGACGGGGAACGGCGATGTCTTGCGCCGGAGCGGTTCGAGCTTCGCAAGGAGCTCCTCGATGTCGTGCTCCCTGAATCCGGTACCCACGTTCCCGACCCACTCCCAGTTCCCGCCCCGGTGGACGCCGAGCACGAGGGCGCCGAAGCCTCCGCTCCGCCGGCCCTGGCCCTTCGTGTAGCCGCAGATCACGAACTCCTGCCGTCCGTGCGTCTTGATCTTCAGCCAGTCACGGCCCCGCTTGCCCTCGCCGTAACGCGACGACGTCCGCTTGGCAATCACGCCCTCGAGGCCCTGCTCCTCAGCCGCCTCGAAAAGCGCGTCGCCGTCCGTGAAGGAGCCCGAGAGCTGGACGACCGGGTTCCGAGCGAGCAGCTTCTCGAGCCGAGCCCTCCGTTCACTCAGCGGCAAGTCGACGAGCGGCTCGCCGTCGACCTCGAGCACGTCGAACACCTCGTACGCGAGGTGCGTGCTCCCCTGCTGCATCGCGGAGAAGCTCGACTTGCCGTGGGCATCGAGCGCCACGACCTCTCCGTCGACGACGGCGTCCGGCGTGCGTAGCGCCTTTGGCAGCTCCTTCACCACCGGCGCAAAGCGCCCTGTCAGGTCGTTGCCGTTCCGCGAGACGAGCTTCGCCTCGCCGCCGCGGATGTAGCCGAGTGCGCGGTAGCCGTCCCACTTCGGCTCGAACTCCCATCCCTCTCCGCGCGGCAACTCCTCCGTCAGGGTCGCGAGCATCGGGCGATAGGTGCGCTGCGGGCCCGCTGCCGCCCCGTCCTCACGCTTGCGGAGGATGAGCCAGTTCTTCTCGTCCCCCGACAGGTGCGCCGGCACGAGCGCCCACGTCCCCTCGAGCCGCTCGCCGTGCAGCCGCACCGTGAGGCCGCCGTCGCGTTTCTCCTCGAGCAGCTCGTACGTGCCGCGATCCCAGATCTCGACCGTGCCGGCGCCGTAGTTCCCCTTGGGGATCTCGCCCTCGAAGCTCCCGTACTCGAGCGGGTGGTCCTCGACGTGGACGGCAAGATGCTGCTCGCCCGGCTCGAGCGGGACGCCCTTCGGCACCGCCCAGGAGGCGAGGACGCCGTCGCGCTCGAGGCGGAAGTCGTAGTGCAGCCGCCGCGCGTCGTGACGCTGCACGACGAAGATCGGAGCCTTCGCCTTCCCGCGCTTGCTCCCGAACGGCTCAGGCGTCTGCTTGCGGTTTCGCTTGCGCTCGTAGTCCGAGAGGCGTCGGCTCACGAGACATTCTTAGCGCGCGGAGCGCGCGGGCGGCGAGGCGTTTTCCCGGTTTCGAGTCATACCCCTGCCGTTCACATGACGCATACAACGCGGGGATAAGCCTGTGGACGGTGTGGACAGTGCCTCCGGTCGAAGCGCATAAACCTTCTTAAACCTGCCGCAAGTTGCTCAAGCGAACACGCCGAGGGAGCGAAAGCGCGCACGTCGCCGCCGACGGAGGTCGTCGCCCGGAATTCCGTCCAGCTCGGCAAGGGATTCGCGCAGCGCCTGCCCGAGTTGCCGGGCCGCCATGTCCGGATCGATGTGCGCGCCGCCGACCGGTTCCGAAACGATCTCGTCGATCACGCCGAGCTCGAGGCAGTGCACCGCGTCGGGTCGGAATGCCGCCGCAGCCTTCTTCGCCTGGCCCGCGTCGCGCCAGAGGATCGCGGCGCAACCCTCGGGCGAGATGACGGAGTAGATCGCGTTCTCCTGCATGAGGACGCGGTCGGCGAGCGCGATCGCGATCGCCCCGCCCGAGCCGCCCTCGCCGATCACGCACGCCACGATCGGCACGGTCAGCCGCGCCATGGTCGCCTGCGACTGCGCGATCGCCGCACCCTGGCCGTGCTGCTCCGCGACGACCCCCGGGTAGGCACCCGGCGTGTCGACGAGCGTGACGACAGGGAGCCGGTGCCGGTCGGCGAGCTCCATCGCGTGCATCGCCTTGCGGTACCCCTCCGGGTTCGGCATCCCGAAGCGGCGGCCGGCACGCTCGTGGATGTCGCGCCCCTTCTGCTGGCCCACGAGGACGATCGTGCGGCCGTCGAGCTTGCCGAGGCCGGCGATCATCGCACCGTCGTCGCCGAGCGCCCGGTCGCCGTGCAGCTCGAACCAGTCGTCGAGCATCCGCTCGACGTAGTCGAGCGTGTACGGCCGGTCGTCGTGACGCGCGAGCTCGACCTTGCGCCAGATCTCCTCGTCGGTGGACTCCTCGCCGATTCGCTCGATCTGCCGCTGCAGCCGCTCGAGCTCGCCGGAAAGCCGCGCGCCGCCGAGTAGCGGGAGGTTCCTCAGGCGCCCCAGTCGCTCGCGCAGCCGTAGCTCGTGCTCACTGGGGGGCATCGAACAGCCTCAGGAGGCGGGCCAGCGTCGGGCGCAGTTCCGGTCGCGAAACGATCGCGTCGATGTGGCCGTAGCGGAGGTTCTGTTCCGCGCGACCGAAGTCATCCGGCAGCTTCTCGCGGGTGATCTCCTGCACGACGCGCGGCCCGGCGAACGACATGAGCGCATTCGGCTCCGCGAGCAGGACGTCGCCAAGAGTCGCGAAGCTCGCGAGCACGCCGCCGGTCGTCGGGTGCGCCATCACGCAGAGGAGAGCCTGTCCCGCGTCGTGGAGATCCTCCACCGCGGCGACGGTCTTCGGCAGCTGCATGAGCGCGAGGATCCCCTCCTGCATGCGCGCGCCGCCCGAGCTCGTGACGGCGACGACCGGCATCCCCGCCTCCGCCGCCGAGTCGCAGGCGCGCGAGAACTTCTCGCCGACGACGCTCCCCATCGAACCGCCCATGAAGGCGAAGTCCATGACGGCGAGCTCGCACTGGCGCTGCTCGAGCGCGGCGCGCCCGATCACCATCGCGTCGGCGAGACCGGTCTTCATCTCGGCTTCCGCGAGCCGCTCCGTGTAGGGGCGAAGGTCGAAGAAGTCGAGCGGATCCTCGGAATGGAGCTCCGTCGCCTCCTCGGTGAAGGAACCGGGATCGGCGAGGGAGGCGATCCGCGCCCGAGCCCGCATCGGGAAGTGGTGCCCACACTGCTCGCAGACCCAGAGGCTCCGCTCGAGCTCGTCGTCGCGGTAGTGCGAGTGGCAGGTCGGGCAGGTGTTCGGGTGACTCGGCGGAGGGCTCGGCTGGTCGTCGGTTTCGACCGAAACGTCGATTTTGGCCATCACCGCCAGCTTAGACCTCGGGCTGCGCCCCCGAGTTGCGAGCCGCTCAGTAGCCGAGAGCCGCCGTCAGACGCTCGAGCTTCCCGACGTTCGCCGGATCGGGTGCGAGCCCGGTGAGCCCGACGCCCACGAGGTTGCCGCTCTCCTTCACCTGCGCCAGGAGCTTCTCGAGTTCGTCGAGCGAGGGCCCGCCCGGCTCGGGCATGAAGACCGCGAGCTCGTCCGGGTCGAGGACGTCGCAGTCGAGGGCGACGTAGACGGGGCCGGAGCGCTCGAGCAAGGCGCCGGGATCGCCGCCGATTCCGGCCGCCGCGATGAACTCCTCCTCGGGCGGGTCGAGGTTCCGTGCTCCCCAGAGCACGACGTCGGCTGCGCCAATCGTGCCCCGGTCGAGCAGCGTGCGCAGCGGCATGCCCCACTCGTTGCCCGAGGGAGACGTCTCGGGTGTGTTGAGATCACCGTGCGCATCGAGCCAGAGAACGGCGACGTGTCCGTGGCGCGCAGCGAGCCCCTCGACCGCCCCGACGTGCGCGCAGCAGCAGCCGCCGAGCACGAGGGGCCGGGCGGGAAGGTCGGACGCGACCGCGAGCGTCTGCATCGCGAGCGTCTCCTCCTCTACGACCGCCACCTCGGGGTAGTCGAGCGGGAGCCCGGCAGCCTCGACCATCGGCTCGCCGCCGTCACCCCACGCGCGAGGCACGCGCACGAGCCCGGCGGCGAGGGAGCGGCCGCAGCTGTGGCACTCGTAGCCCTCGTCGACTGCGACGGCCGTCAGCGTGCGACAGCTCGGGCAGCGAGCTCGCAGCAGGCTCATCCGAGAACCTTCTCCCAGACGATCTCCTCGTGCTCGACGTGCATGCCGGCGCTCTCGTAGAGGTGGGTCGCGCCGGTCGGGCTCGCGGCGTCGACACCGAGCGTCGCCCGCGATACGCCGCGCCGGCGGAACTCGCGAAAGCTGTGCAGGAGAAGGGCCCGCCCATAGCCGCGACCGCGCCAGGGCCGGCGCACGCCGAGCGCGCCGATGTAGCCGGCGCCCGTTCGCATCTCGTTGCGGGCGACCGCGGCGATCTCGTCGCCGTCGCGGATCACGAACCAGAGCGAGGGCTCGAAGTTCGTGCGGGCGCGCTGCCGCGCCCACCAGTCCTCGAACGGCTCGGGATGAGGCTCCCAGTGGTCCTCGAACGCCTCCTCGATCGCGGCATGGAAGGCCGGCGCCTCCTCCTCCCGGAACGGCTCGATCGAACCCTCCGGCTCCGGAGGCTCCTCCTCGAAGTCGATCGCCATCTCCCAGAAGCGGCGCACCTCGCGATACCCGTGCCGCCGGAAGAGCTCGGACGCCCTCTCGTCCGCGGCGAGCGTCCACGAGTGGACCCGTGCCGCGCCCTCCTCGGCGACTCGGCCCTCCATGACCTCGACCAGCCGCGTCCCGAGCCCGCGGCCCTGCGCAGAGGGACGGACGGCACCGCCGCCGTTGCCTCGGTCGCCGTGTACCTGCGCGAACGCGGCCGCGACGAGCGTCCCGTCGTCCTCGAACAGCCACGTGTTCGTCTCGAAGGAAATCGTCTGCCACCAGCCGAGTACCGCCTGGGCGTCAAGGCTGGACGGGTGCCCGGCCACCGCCTCTTCGACCGAGCCGAACACCTCCGCGACGGCCGCTGCATCTTCTCTCGTTGCGTGCCGGACGTTCACGGCACAAGCGAATCGAGCGTTTCCGCGAGCCCGGTCAGGCTGTGGAGCTCGAGGTCCGGCTGCGGTTCGGCCTCCTCGCCGAGCCGGTTGATCCAGATGGTGCGAAGCCCCAGGGCTGCGGCCGGCGCGATGTCGTGAAAGAGGCTCGCGCCT
>VAXA01000255.1:4064-5406 GCA_005883365.1 Actinomycetota bacterium | reverse complement strand
TGGTTCGGCGCTCCACTGGTTCGACCTCGACGCCGCGCTCCCGGAGTTCCACCGCGTCCTGACACCCGGAGGCCGCCTGGCCTTCGGCTGGAACCACCGCGACGAGCGTCATCCCACCATCGCCGCGATGTCGGAGGCGATCTATGCCAGCCGGCCGTCCGGGCAGACCTCGGGCTGGCGCAGGCGCGACTGGCCTGCGGCCGTGAGCGAGGGCGGTTTCTTCCGCGACGTGGAGCACGCGGTCTTTCCGCACGTTCACGAGCTGCCGCGCGAAGCGCTCGACGACCATCTCCTCTCGTACTCGGGCCTCGCCTCCGTGGAGGAGCTGGAGCGGGCACGCGTCTTCAAGCGGGTGGCGGAGATCATCGAAGCGGACCCCTCGCTGCGAGACGGCGATGTGCTTCGCCTGCCGTTCGTCGTCGACGCCTATCGCGCTGTCCGAAACGAACACGTCCGGAACCAGGTTCCGGACGTGACGAACCGAGACATGTCCTAGAGCGGTACGAGCCGCGTTCCCGTCGCCTTGAACGTCGCGTAGGCGAGTCCGCCGGCCGCGAGCTCGAGCCGTGCGGCCGAGGCGGCGGTGACCTCCGCCGTCACCGGCCCGACGCGGACGCGCACGCGGTTGGCGACCTCGACGAGCGAGCCGACCTGGCCCCGCACGACGTTCAGGGCCGAGTCGGCATCGGGCGCATGCGTCCGCGCCACCGACACCTCCCACGGGTAGACGACTACGCCGACGTCCCCTTCCGCCTCGTCCGCGGAGTACAGGTCATCGCCGCTCTCCAGCCGGATCGCGGTCAGCGCGCCCTCGCCGCGGCGGGCGCGTCCCCGGAGGAGGTTCGCGCCGGTGAACGAGGCCACGAAGGCGTCGCGCGGACGCGCCACGAGCTCGGCCGGTGCTCCGAGCTGTCGGAGCCGTCCCTCCACGAGGACTCCGACCTCGTCGGCGAGCGCCGCCGCGTCCTCGTAGTCGTGCGTCACGAGCAAAGTCGGCAGCGCGAGCTCCCGCAGCAGCTCCGCGAGCTCGTGCCGCACCTCGGACTTCGTGTGTGCGTCGAGCGCGGCCAGCGGCTCGTCGAGGAGGAGCACCGCGGGGTCACGCGCCAATGCCCGCGCGAGCGCGACCCGCTGCCGCTCGCCGCCCGAGAGCTCGCGGGGATGCGCGGAGGCGAGGTGGCCGATCCGGAACCGCTGCAGTAGCGCGTCCACGGGGCGTCCGGCGGCACCGAAGGCGACGTTCGCGCGCACGCTGAGGTGCGGGAAGAGGGCGTAGTCCTGGAAGACGAGGCCGACGCGCCGCTGCTCGGGCGGGAGCGAGACGCGCCGCTCGGTGTCGAGC
>VAXA01000255.1:583-4030 GCA_005883365.1 Actinomycetota bacterium | reverse complement strand
CCGACGAGCGCGACGGTGCGCGAGACGTCGAGCGCGAGCTCTAGCGCGAAGGCGCGAAGAGGAAGCGTGAAGTCGGTCTGGAGGGTTGCCATTGGAGGGTGAGTCGCAAGGCGACGAGGAGAGCGCCGCTGACGACGACGAGGAGCGCGCTCATCGCGAGCGCCGTCGTGAAGTTCAGACCGAAGGCGGAGTAGATCGCGAGCGGCAGCGTCTGGGTGACGCCCTGGAGGCTGCCCGCGAACATGATCGTGGCTCCGAACTCGCCGAGCCCGCGCGCGAAGGAGAGCGCCTCGCCCCCGGCGAGCCCGCGCCGAGCGAGGGGGAGGACGACGCGGAAGAACGTCCTCGTCCTGCCGGCGCCGAGCGTGCGCGCGGCCGCGACGAGGTCGGGGTCGACCTCCTCGAACGCGGCGATCGCCTGGCGCACGTAGAGCGGGCTCGCGACGTAGGCGACGGCGATGACGACGGCCGCCTGCGTCAGCCCGAGCCGGATGCCGAGCGCGTCGAGCGTCCCGCCGAGCAGCCCGAAGCGGCCGAAGGCCGCGATCAGCCCGATTCCGGCGACGGCGGGCGGTAGGACGAGCGGCAGCTCGATGAGCACGACCGCGAGCGAGCGTCCCGGAAAGCGGCGCGTCGCGAGAAGGTAAGCCGCCGGGGTGCCGAGGAGGAGCACGAGCGCCTGCGCGATCGCGTTCGTCTTCAGGCTGAGCACGAGTGCGTCGGTCACGACCGGGTGCGAGAGCTGCGCCACGAGCCTTCCCGGCGAAACGCGGGAGAAGATCGCCACGATCGGGAGCAGCAGGAAGCCGAAGGCGACCGCCGCGGCCGCGAAGACCGCTGTGCCGGCGAGCAGGCGCCCCATCATTCGCCGCTCCTCAGTGCGGGATCGGCAGGAAGCCGGCGGCGCGCAGCATCTTCTGGGCCGATTTGCCGCGCAGGCGCTTGACCCACGCCTTCGCCGCCGCGAGGTGCTTGCTCGACTTCACCGCCGCCGCCGCGTAGAGAACCCTCGGCTGCGAGCCCGGCGGCAGCCGCAGGACCGAGACCTTCCCGGCGACGGTCTTGGCATCCGTTGCGTAGACGAAGCCGGCGTCGGCCTCGCTGAGCGCGACCTTCGCAAGCACCTCCCGCACGTCGATCTCCTGGCTGACCGCCTTGCCGACGAGGTCGGACAGCCCGAGCCGCGCGAGCACCGTCCGCGTGTAGTCGCCGGCAGGCACGCCGGCGGCGGCCATCACGATGCGCAGGCCCGACCGCTCGAGGTCGCGGACGCCGGTGAGGTGCAGCGGGTTGCCGTGCGCCACGACGATCACGAGCCGGTTCGCGGTGAACACGAACGGGGTCGTGACGAGGCCCTGCCGGTGGAGCTGCGCCGGCAGCTTCGTGTTGGCGGAGGCGAACACGTCGGCGGGCAGGCCCTGCTGGATCTGTGCCGCGAGCATGTTCGAGCCGCCGAAGGAGAACCGCCCGTGCGGGTCGATCTTCGGGAAGACGTTCGTCAGCGACGCAGCGGCGAACACGGTGAGACGCGGCGCCTTCGTGCTCGAGCCGCCGGCGAGCGCGACCGCCGCCAGGACGGAAGCGGAGACAGCGACGATCGCTGCCACGGCCGCCAAGACCGTGCGCAGCCTCATGCCTCCACCATCACGGACGTCGACTTGACCACGGCGGTGGCGGCCATACCGGGCTTGAGGCCGAGCTCCTCGATGGCGTCGCGCGTGACGACGGCGACGACGCGGGCCGGCTCGGTCACGGTCAGCTCGACCTGGGCGAGGAGCCCCTCGACGCGCACCTCGGTGACGGTCCCGCGCAGCCGGTTGCGCGCGCTCATGTGCTGCGCGCTGGCGCCGCCGCGCAGCCGCTCGATCTCCTCGAGGGGGACGAGGCGCCGGTTCGCGCGGTCGCGTTCGGTGCGGATCCGTCCCTCGCGATCCCAGCGGCGGAGCGTATCGACGCTGATCCCCAGCTCTCGCGCCGCCTCGGTGGCGGTGTATGCCTGCTTGGGCATGGCCCGAGCATATACATAGGCGTTGCCTATGTGGAAGGGTTGCGAATCCCAGCCGCTCCGATCAGGCCGCCGCACACCAGCATGGCCGCGACGACGGCCATCGTGACGTGGAAGCCGTGCTTGGTGAGGTGGTCCGCGCCGCCGGCGGCGGCGATGCCCAGCACCGCGACCGCGAGCAGGCCGGCGATGCGCGCGACCGCGTTGTTGACGCCGGAAGCGACTCCGGCGTCGCCCGGGTTCGCGTCCGCGAGAACGGTGGTCGTGAGCGGCGCGACGGTGAGCGACAGCCCGACGGAGAAGACGAGGAGCGCGGGAAGGAGGTCGACCCAGTAGTTCGGGTGCGCCGGCAGCCGCGCGTACACGAGGATCGCCGCGCCTGCGATCACCGGCCCCAGCGCCATGAACAGGCGCGGCCCGTACTGCATCGAGAGCTTCCCCGTCCGCGGCGAGAGGAAGAACATCACGACCGTGATCGGCAGCAGCGAGACCCCCGCGCGGAAGGCCGAGTAGCCGCTGAACTCGATCAGGAACAGGGTCAGGAAGACGCTCAGTCCCGACAGCGCACCGTAAACCGAAAGGGTCTCGATATTCGTGACCGAGAAGTTGCGCAGCCGGAACAGCCGGAGCGGGAGCATCGGCATCGGGGTGCGCAGCTCGTAGACGACGAAGAGTGCGAGCAGGACGAGACCGCCCACCATGCCGCCGGGCACGAGCGGGTCGCTCCAGCCGAGGTGCGGCTGCTCGATGAAGCCGGCAACGAGGAGGCCCAGGCCTGCCGCGCAGAGCAGGGCTCCCGGGAAGTCGACGCGGAGGTCCTCCCGCCTCGCTTGGCGGCCGCCGCCCAGTCGCAGGACGAGCATCAGCGTGACGATTGCGATCGGCACGTTGATGATGAAGATCACCCGCCAACTCGAGACGTCGACGAGCCAGCCTCCGAGGGTCGGGCCGATCACGAACGAGATCCCGCTCCACGCCGTCCACTGGCCGATCGCCGCACCTCGCGCGGCGCCCGAGAAGGTGGCGGTGAGCACGGCGAGCGAGGCGGGTGTGAGGAGCGCCCCGGCCACGCCCTGGATGCCGCGGAAGACAATGAGGGTCGTCGCGTCCGGCGCCACCGCGCACAGCACCGAGGCAAGCCCGAAGCTCGCCACCCCCAGGCCGAAGACGCGGAACTCGCCGAAGATGTCCCCCAGCGAGCCGCCGACGAGGATGAGCGAGCCGAGGGTGAGCAGGTAGGCGTCCACGACCCACTGCTGGGCGGCGAGGCCACCGCCGAGGTCGTGCTGGATCGCCGGCAGAGCGACGTTGACGACCGAGCCGTCGATGAAGGCCATCGACGAGCCGAGAATGCTCGCGACGATCGTCCAGCGCGCCAGCCGCGAGTCCTGCGGCGGCGCCACGCTTTGCGCGCCTTCCATGCAGCGATCCTACGGGCGCTC
>VAXA01000255.1:0-423 GCA_005883365.1 Actinomycetota bacterium | reverse complement strand
TGATTACGTCACCGACCTTGAGCCCGGCCTTGGCCGCGGGTGAGCCGGCGACGACCTGCGTGACGCGGGCGCCGGCCGAGACGTCCGCGATCCGGATGCCGAGATACGCATGCCGCACCGTGCCGCCGGCGATCAGAGTCTGCGCGACGCTCTTCGCGGAATCGATGGGTACCGCGAAGCCGACACCGGCGTTGTCGTTCGTGTCGCTCTCGATCTGGTCGTTGATCCCGATCACGGTGTTCGTCGCGGCGTCGATCAGCGGGCCGCCGGAGTTGCCGTGATTGATGGCGGCATCGGTCTGGATCGCACCCGTGATCGAGAACTGGTTCGGCGCGGTGATCGTGCGACTTGTGGCGCTGACGATCCCCGCGGTCATCGTCTCGGCGAGGCCGAACGGGCTCCCGATCGCCACGACGCTCTGGC
>VAXA01000254.1 GCA_005883365.1 Actinomycetota bacterium | reverse complement strand
GGCCGCGAGGGCGGTCGCGAACGCGAGGAGCCTCACGAGACCCGGGCGACCGGTGCCTGGCGGGCCTCGGCGAGCGCCGCAGCCGCGTCCAGGGCCCGCGGATCGCGCTCGCGCTCGGCCCATTCCGTCGCCTCGCGCATGAGCTCGCGCAGCTCGGCGAGGAGCGAGGGGACGCCTGCACCCTCGCGCTCGAGCGCCTCGATCCGATCAAGCCGGGCCAGCACCGCGCGCGCCTCCTCCATGTCTCGAGGGTAGGCGGCAGGTCGTGACGTGTCTGTGCCGACTAACTCGCGCGCTTTTGGAGGCTTGCGACCGCGCTCGTGGTTCCAAGAAGCGCCTCGTCGAGGTCGCGGACGAGCGCGAGCCGATCGCCGTGCAGGAGGACGGCGACGAGCAGACGGCGCAGCAGCTCGCACGTCGGCTCCCGCAGCTTCTCGGCCAGGCCGGCGCGCTCCTGCGGCGTCGCTCCGAGCAGCGCCGCGCCACGCATCGCCGCCGCCCAGGCTCCGTCCCCTTCGCCGAGCGCGGCCTCGAGCGCGTGGCGAAGCTGCTCGCCCCGGAACGGCTCGGACTGGAAGAGGGCGAGCTCCCAGCGGTCTAGGGCATCGCCGAGGCGCGCGTCGGCGTCGGCGTCCGCGAGGCGGACGCGCAGATCGGCTGCGACCGAAGCACGGAACGGATCGAGCCGCGTCGGCTCGCCCGGCGGCGCCGTCGCCGCGATCGGGAGCACGGGCCGGATCCCGTAGGGCCGCCAGTCGAGCCGCTCGAAGATGACGGGCCCCGCCGCGACCGGCGCCGAGGTCGCGAGACGGATGGCCGTGACCGCGTCCGCGAGCTCACCTGGCGCGTCGGGAGCCTCGGCCGTCCCGCTCCCCAGCGAGCGCTCGAGCTCGAGCACGCAGATCCGGTCAGGCTCGCGGCCGAAATCCCGCGGCAACAGGCCCGCCGCCTCCGGCCACATCGCGGCGAGCTCGCCTGTCGCTGCCACCCGCACGCGGATCCCGTCGCCGAGCTCGATCTGCGTGCCGACGGAGAGGCCGACGAGCGGCGCCACCGCGCCGTACGAGTGGCCCTCGCCGTAGAGCGATCCCTCGAGCTCCTCGTAGGCGCGCGCGTAGGCGGTGTCGTCCCAGTCGAAGCCGCCGCAGCCTTCGGCCGTACGGACGAGGAGCGGCACGAGCACGCTGCGGTACACGGCGCGGCGCTCGTCCCTGACTTCGCCCTCGTGCGCGTGGGCGAAGATGCGCGCGGCCGGCTCGCGCAGCAGGTCGGCGACGGCGTCCTGCACGTCGACCCGCACGAAGAGCCGCTCGGCTCGCGCCTCGACGAAGCCGCGCACGAGCGGGCGGTACTCGTAGAGCGTCGGCCGTCCGTACGAGCCGTGCTCCTCGAAGGCGAACGGGAACTCCGCGCCGTCCTCGAGGTCCCGCGTGAAGACGGCGAAGGCGCCGAGGCAGAAGCGGCGGAGCGTGTCGTAGAGGTGCGGCGCGCGCATCGTGAAGGACCTCCTACGACGCTGCGGCTTCGCCTCCTACCTGACAGCCGGGGCACCAGTACGCAGTGCGGGCATGCCGGCCCTGCGACGCCGAGCGCACGATCCCGCCGCAGCGGGGGCACGCCCGGCCCGCCCGTCGGTAGACGTGCCGCGGCGGCCGCGGCCCCGCAACCGACTTCCGCATCAGCGTGTGCGCTGCCTCGAGCACGGCCCACAGCTCGCCATCGCCGAGCTGGCCGAGCGGGCGCCACGGTGAGACGCACGCCTCCCACAGCGCTTCGGCCTTCCAGAGGTTGCCGATGCCGGCCACGAGGCGCTGGTCGAGGAGCGCGTCCCCGGCCTCGCGCTCCTGCGGCTCGGCCCGCAGTCGCGCCAGCATCCCGTCGAAGTCGGGCTCCTCGGCGAGGATGTCCGGGCCGAGGCGCAGCTTCGGGTCGTCCCTGAGGAGCTCGAGCACGGCGCCGTTCCAGAGCACTGCCTCGTGCTCGGCGCTGCGCAGGACGAGCCAGGGCTTCCCGACTCGAGCCCTCCCCCGCGCCTCGACGCGCCAGCGGCCGCTCATCCGGAGGTGGCTGCGCAGGATGAGGCCGCCCTCGAAGCGCAGCAGGAGGTTCTTCCCCACCGCGTCCACCTGCTCGAGCCGCCGGCCGTCGAGCCGCTCGGCGATCCCTTTCACGGCCGCGCGCGGATGCGGAGTCTCGACCTCGACGTGCCGGCCGACGAGAACCTGCAGCCGCTGCGCCGCACGGTGGACCGAATCCCCTTCCGGCATGCGCGGAAGCCTACGATTGAGCCGTGCCAAGGCTGTTTATCGGAGTCCGCTGGTGGCTCGGGGTGGCGTTCGCGGTCGTGGCTGCGACGTCTACCGCAATCGTCGTCGCGCAGTTTTCGGACAACTCCGAGCACGCGTTCCGCCGGAACGGCGAGCGTGTCGCCCTCAAGGACGCCCAGATAGCCCAGACCGTTACGCCGGCGAAGCTCGCCCGGGTTGCGAACAAACGCAACGTCCGGCTCCGGATCGTCGGCCCAGCCGAAGCCGAGTCGGCGGCGGCGGGCCTTGTGCGCGACGCCGCGCGGGCCGCGCTCGCCGGCAACCGGTTCGTCCGTGGAACTGCCGACGGAGGGACGTTCGTGGCGGCCGTTCCGTATCGCGGTGAGGCACTCGTCGCAATCAGCCGGCGCCCGGACGTGGCCGCGGCGATCCACACGGTCAACGGCGAGGCGCTCCGGGCGGGCGTCATCGCCGGAGTGATCGGCGTCATCGTGGGCCTCCTGTTCGCGCAGCTCATCGCCTTGCGGCTGCGCCGCCTGAGCGCGGCCACCGAGGCGATCGCGCACGGAGACTTCGAGACGCCGCTGCGCTACCGCTTCCGCGACGAGTTCGGCGCCCTCGCCTACAGCTTCGAACGCATGCGCCGCCAGCTGCGACGGTCCTTCCGGCGCCTCGAGGCGGAGCGCGACCGTCTGCGACTCCTGCTCGAGCGGCTGCACGAGGGAGTGCTCACGATCGACCAGGATCTCGTCGTCCACTTCGCGAACACCGAGGCGCGCCGGCTGCTCGGCGGCCGCGTGCGAGAGGGCGACACGCTGCCCGAGCCATGGCAGGGCTTCGAGCTCCGCGAGTTCGCCTCGCGGCTGTTCGACGAACGGGCGACCGTCACGCAGGTGCACGTGACACCCGACGAGCAGCACGCGTACGGCGTCGTCGGCATCCCCTCCCAGCCAGAGACGGACTGGGCCCTGCAGCTGCGCACGCCGCTGACGACGATCATCGGCGCCATCGAGGTGCTGCAGGCGGGAGCGAAGGAGGATCCCGCCGAGCGGGACCGCTTCCTCGCCCACATCGAGCGGGAGTCCGGCCGGCTCGCGCGGCTCGCCCGGGCGATGCTGACGCTCGCCCGCGCGCACTCGGGACAGGAGCTGCCGCGGGTCGAGGCGGTCGAGCTCGCGCCTCTCTTGCGGGAGGTGGCGGCCGGGCTCGTTCCGCACGCCGGCGTCGCCGTCGAGGTCGAGGTGCCGGCCGGGCTCGCCGTCGACGCGAACCGCGACCTGCTCGAGCAGGCACTCCGCAACCTCGGCGAGAACGCCGCGAAGCACACCGGGCGGGGCTCCGTCACCCTCCGTGCCTACGGCGACGGGAGCACCGTCACGGTGGAGGTGGAGGACTCGGGGCCGGGCATGAGCCCTGAGGTGCAGCGCCACGTCTTCGACCGGTTCTACCGCGGCGAGCGCGACGCCCACGGCTTCGGCCTCGGCCTCGCGATCGTGCGGGAGTCGGTGCGGACGCTCGGCGCCCGCATCGAGCTCGACTCGTCCCCGGGGGAGGGGACGGTGTTCCGGATCCTCCTCGCTCCGGCGCGCGTGCGGGAGGAGGTGCCGGCGGCTTGAGCGTTGCGCCGACGAACGGGAACGGTGAACGGATCCTGCTCGTCGACGACGACGCGGGAGTCCGCGACGTCGTCGCGTTCACGCTGCGGCGCGAGGGATTCGATGTCGACGAGGAGCGTGACGGGCCGTCGGCGCTCGAGTCGGGCCGCACGGGTCGCTACTCGCTCGTCGTCCTCGACGTGATGCTGCCCGGGCTGTCGGGCGTCGAGGTGTGCCGCGCGCTGCGGGCCGAGAGCGACGTCCCGATCCTCATGCTGACGGCGCGGGACGCGGAATCCGACCGTGTCCTCGGGCTGGAGCTCGGCGCGGACGATTACGTGACGAAGCCGT
>VAXA01000253.1:3195-3644 GCA_005883365.1 Actinomycetota bacterium | reverse complement strand
GCGCTCGCGCTCCAACAGCTCGCCGGCCGCTGCGGCGCGGTGGTCGCACTGAACGCGAAAACGGGCGCGATCTACGCGATGGCCTCGTCGCCGACGTACAACGCCAACCTCATCGAGCAGCCGAACGGCTTCGCGAAGATCGGCCGGATCAAGGGAGCCTGCGGCGACGCCTCGGCCCTCGTGAACAATGCGACGGCGGGTCTCTACCCGCCGGGCTCGACGTTCAAGATGGTGACCGCCGCGGCCGCGCTCGACTCGGGCGCCTACACGCCGAGCTCGACGTTCTTCGACCCGGGCTACTGCGTCGAGTACGGCCAGCACGTATCGAACGCGGGCAATCCCGACCAGAACGGGCCGGAGACCTACGGCAACGTCACGCTCGCGCAGGGCTTCGAGCACTCGATCAACTCGGTCTTCTGCAACGTCGGCAAGCACATCGGGGGCGAGGA
>VAXA01000253.1:0-3084 GCA_005883365.1 Actinomycetota bacterium | reverse complement strand
TCCACGCCGCTGCAGATGGCGATGGTGGGGGCGACCATCGCTAACGGCGGGGAAGAGGCGCAGCCCTACCTCGTCGATCGCATCGTCGCGTCGGACGGCAGCCTGGTCAGCCGGACGACGCCGCACATGCTCGGCCGGCCGATCAAGCCGCAGACGGCGGCCGAGCTGAACCAGATGATGCAGCTCGTCGTCCAGGGCGGCACGGGTACGACGGCCCAGATCCCCGGCGTCCTCGTCGCCGGCAAGACCGGCACAGCCGAGACCGGCGTCGCGGGCGTCTACGACGCGTGGTTCGTCTGTTTCGCCCCGGCGAACAACCCGCACTTCGTCGTCGCCGTCCAGGTCGAGAAGCAGCTGAACGGCTTCGGCGCCTCCGTATCGGCCCCGATCGCCAAGGCCATCCTCGAAAAACTGCTGGGTCGGTGACCATGTCTCTACCCTGTAGGCGGCCGTGGCGGTAAGCGACTCCCTCATCGACACGCTCTTCGACGGGCGCTACCGGATCATGCGCAAGCTCGGAGCGGGCGGCATGGCGGACGTCTACCTCGCCGAGGACCAGGAGCTCGGCCGCCGCGTCGCGATCAAGATCCTCAACGACCGCCACGCGAACGACGACCAGTTCATCGAGCGCTTCCGCCGCGAGGCGAAGAACGCCGCGGCGCTCAACCACCCGAACATCGTCTCGATCTACGACCGCGGCAACGCGGAGGACACGTACTACATCGCGATGGAGTTCCTCGACGGCCGCTCCCTCAAGGAGCTGATCGTCGGACGCGGCGCCGCTCCGATCAACGTCGCGATCGAGTACGCGCGCCAGATCCTCTCCGCGCTCCGCTTCGCGCACCGGCATGGCATCGTCCACCGCGACATCAAGCCGCACAACGTCCTCGTCGACGGCGAGGGCCGCGTGAAGGTGACGGACTTCGGGATCGCGCGCGCCGGGACGAGCCAGATGACCGAGACGGGCTCGATCGTGGGGACGGCGCAGTACCTCTCTCCCGAGCAGGCGCGCGGCGGCGAGGTCGATCCGCGCTCGGATCTCTACTCGCTCGGCGTCGTCCTCTACGAGCTCCTGACGGGAAAGACGCCCTTCGACGGCGAGACGCCGGTCGAGATAGCGATGAAGCACCTCTCGACCCCGCCGAAGCCGCCTTCGAAGCTGCGTCCGGACATCCCGCCCGAGCTGGACAAGGTCGTGCTGCGAGCACTCGCCAAGAGCCCCGACGATCGCTACCAGAGCGCCGACGAGATGGAGGCGGACCTCGAGCGGGTCGCCCGCGGCGCCCCCGTCTCGGCGGCCACTGCATCGACCCAGGTGCTGCGGATCCCGCCCCCTGCTGCAGCGGCCGACTCCACCGCCGCCACGATGATCGCGCCACCGTCCAGCGCACGCGCCGGCTACGTCCCGCCGCCGGTGGTCGAGGAAGAGGAGTTCGAGGAGCGCGGCGGGCCCGAGCGGCCGCTGTGGCCGTGGCTCGTCGCCGCCGCCTTCGTCATCGCGGCCGCGATCGCCGGCTTCTTCGTCTGGCACGAGCTCTCCGGCTCGAAGACGATGGAGCCCGTGAAGCTTTATGTGGGCGAGCCGCAGGCGCAGGCAGAGCGGCAGATCCGCGCTGCCCACCTCGTCCCCGAAGTGAAGAAGGGTTCGAGCGAGAGCTACAAGAAGGGAATCGTCTTCAACCAGAATCCGAGCGCTGGCTCGCACGTCGAGAAGGGCGGCACAGTCACGATCTCCGTCTCGAGCGGCCCGCCCAAGGTGAGTGTGCCGGACGTCAAGGGCCAGCAGTGGACGGATGCGCAACAGGCGCTGACGGACCAGGGCCTCGTCCCGGTCGAGCGCATCGTCCCCGGGAACACGAAGGGCCAGGTGACGGCGACCGACCCGCCGGCGGGCAAATCCGTGCCGAAGGGGTCCAAGGTGCGCGTGAACGTCATGAGCGGTCCGGCCCACGCCGACGTTCCGAACGTCGTGGGCGACACGCTTGCCCAGGCGATTGCAGCGCTCCACCAGGCCGGCTTGAACCCGAATCCGACCTTCGTCGACAGCACCGCGCCGCAGAACCAGGTCATCCACCAGACTCCGGCGCCCGGAACCTCGGCCACGAAGGGATCCTCGGTCGCCCTCCAGGTCTCGAACGGCCCGCCACAGGTCGGGATTCCGCCGGTCGTGGGCGAGACGGCACAGCAGGCGGTGACCGATCTCGAGGGTGCCGGCTTCAGCGTCACCCAGCAGTACGTGGCCGTTGCCGACCCGAGCCAGGACGGCATCGTCCAGTCGCAGAGTCCGGAGGGTGGCTCCCAGGCGACCAAGGGCTCGACGGTTACGATCGTGATCGGCCAGCACTCGCCTGGGCCGCCGCCGACGACGACGACCACCGGGTGAGCCCGGCTCGCCGACTGCGCGTGGCCGTACTCGCGGGCGGCCGATCGAGCGAGCACGAAATCTCCCTGGCTTCGGCGCGATCGGTGGTCGCAGCCCTCGACCCGAAGCGCTACGAGATCGCCGAGGTGGCGATCGGCCGGGACGGACGCTGGGCGCTCGAGGCCGGCCCTGACCAATCCGGCCACGTCCTGGTAACTGATACCAAGACAGGTCCGGAGGAGACATCGCCGGCCGAGGCGCAGCTCGTTCCCCAGGCCGGACCTGACCGGTCGGGCCATGGCTTGGTAACTGATACCGAGACAGGTCCGGGGGAGACGTCACCGGCGGAGACGCTGCCCGTTCCGGCCCAGTCCGGGACGCTCGAGGCGGTCGGCGCCGTGGACGTCGTTCTGCCGATCCTGCACGGGCCGTTCGGCGAGGACGGAACCGTGCAGGGGCTGCTCGAACTGGCAGACGTGCCCTACGTCGGCGCCGGCGTCGCCGCGTCCGCGCTCGCGATGGACAAGGACCTGTTCAAGAAGGTGATGCGCGACAGCGGCATCCCCGTCGCGGCACACCACGCCATCCGGCTCGGCGACGCGATCGAGAACCCGTTCGGCTACCCGGTCTTCGTCAAGCCGGCGCGGCTCGGCTCCTCTGTGGGCATCACGAAGGTGCACGGCGAGGACGAGCTGGAGGCGGCGGTCGAGCTCGCTTTCCGG
>VAXA01000252.1 GCA_005883365.1 Actinomycetota bacterium | reverse complement strand
CTCCGCGAGCTGGCGCGCGGCGCGACCCATCTCGGCTCGCGCGGGCTCGTCGGCGAGGACGGACGCGATCGCCTCGGCGAGCGCGTCCGCATCGTCGGGCGGCGTCAGGACGCCGGTCGCGGGCGTCACGACCTCCCGGTAGCCGGAGATGTCCGAGGCCACCACCGGGGTCGCACAGGCGAGAGCGCGCGTGATCACCATGCCGAAGCTCTCGTTGCCCAGCGAAGGGGCGACGAGCAGCTTGGCCGTCGTGAGCTCCTCCGTGAGCTTCTCGTCCTCGAGGAAGCCGAGCACGTCGATCCCATCCTCCGACAGACGCAGCCGCGTGAGCAGCAGGCGCACGGCGAGCGGGTCGGCGCCGACCAGCCGCAGCCGAAGTCCGGTGCTGCGGAGCCGCGGCCAGGCGCGAAGCAGCACCGGCAGACCCTTGCGCGGCTCGTGCCGGCCGACGAAGACGAGGTGGTCGAGCCGGCCGGCGGGATCGACCGCGGCCGGCAGCTCGACGCCGTTCGGGATCACTTCGTAATGCGCCGGCTCGAACGCGTCGGCGGTGCGGCGGGCCTGCTCCGAGACGGCGATGCGCAGATCGATCCGGCTCAGGAGGAAGCCCCACAGGCCGGCGGCGAGGGGTCTCCACGCCGAGTCGCCGGCGGCGTGGAACGTCGCGACGGTCGGCCCGTCCCAGAGTGCGAGCGCAGCCGGGCTGAGCATCGGCGCCAGCGGCTCGTGCACGTGCAGCAGATCGAAGCCCTCGCGGGCCAGCGTGCGCCGGAGCCGCGGCAGCGTCGCGGGGCTCAGGACGAGGTTCGAGAGCGCACCGTTGCCAGGCACGATCACCGACCGGCCGAGCGGGATCACCCCGGGTGGAGGTGGGCCCGGCCGGCCTTCCCGCGGGTGGAGAGCGCGACTGAAGGAACCGGGCGGGTCGTGCCCGATGAGGAGGCGCGCCTCGATTCCGATCGCCTCGAGCGCGTGCATCTGGGCCTCGGCGTGCCCCACGACGCCGCCCCAGAACGACCACGAGTACGGAACGACTATCCCGACCTTCATCCGGGCGAGGCTACCCGCGGCGGGCGAGCAGCCAGCCGACGGTCGCGCCTGCGAGCAGGAGCTGCGTCCTGGCGGTAACGCCGACGCCGTGTCGGCCGACGCCACGGTGGAAGAGCTTCTCCCCGTGCGGCCGGAGCCACGGTACGACGTGCTCGAGATCGGGCATCGCGGCCGCCGCGCCGCCCAGCACGGCCGGATCGAACGGGCCGCGCCGCGCGGCGAGCAACCCGAGCGCAACGAGCCCGCTGCCGATCTCGAAGCTCCGGTCGGGAATGTCCTCGTGCGGCACCTGGTCGCCGGCGAGGTGCAGCGCCGGGCCGAGCAGGAGCGCGAGCGGACGCGAGCGGAGGAGCGCGCCGGCCGCGCCGCCGGTCGCCACGTGGAGTGAGACGATCACCCACCGATCATGGCGTATGCTCTCGGCCCATGGGCTTCCTCGATCGAATCCGCAACGCGCTCGCGGGACCGCCGCACGTCGACGATTCCGATAGAGACGAAGGCCCTGAGATCGACGCGGCGATGGCCGAGGACTTCGGCGCACCCGACAAGGGCGCAGCCGACGTCAGGCGCATGGAGACCACAGCCGGCGGTGCCGTGATGCCCGGAAAGGCAGGGGCCGAGGCCGCCGAGGCTGCAGAAGCGGACCTCGCGTCCGAAGAGGCTCCGCCTGATCCGAACCCCTAGCTCGCAGAGCTGACGCTCTGCTCGCTGGGCAAGGGAACTCCGCGTTCGCGAGAGCGCGGTCTCGCGAACGCTTCGTGCTGTGTTGGTTTTCGATGCTCTGGACGATTTGGCTGCCTGGTGCGCTCGCGCGCGGCGGAGGCCGTCGCGAGCGCAGTCCGGCCTGCGGCTAAGCCCCCGCTGCGCGGATGTCTTAGCCTCCGGCCTTTTGCCTGGTTCTAGTTCAAGCCTTGACCCAGCGAGCGGGTGCGCAGCACCCGCGAGCCTCTCCCGTTAGCGTTCGGCTTGGTGTGCCGGGAAGGCTGGTCGGCGTTAGCCGATGACGCCTGCCCTCGCCGCCCCCCTCTTCGTCGCTTCGATCACGCTGATGCTTGCCGCGTCCGCGGTGTTCGCGAGCCGGCTCGACCACATTGGCCTGCGGCTCGGCATGCCGGAGACGCTGCTCGGGCTGCTCACCGCCCTCGCAGCCGACGCGCCGGAGCTGTCCTCGGCCGTCTCGGCGCTCGTCCAGCACCAGCGGGCAGTGGCGGTCGGGATCGTGGTCGGCTCCAACGCCTTCAACATCGCCGCAATGGTTGGCCTCAGCGCGATCGTCGCGACCCGGGTGCGGGCGCGGCACGAGGCGCTCGAGCTCGAGGCGTTCGTCGGTCTCTGGCTCCTCGCGGTGGCGCTCGCGGTCGTCGCGGGCGGCCTCCCCGCCACGGTCGGCATCGGACTGGTCGCGGTCGTCGCCGTCCCCTACGTGCTGCTGCTCGCAGCCGGGCCGCGGCTCGCGCGGCGGCTTCCTCTCGGCGTGGCAGAGTTGCGCTTCGTCCGCCGAAGCTTCGGCGAGGAGCACCGGCCGGAGCAGGCGCTCGACTCGCGGCGCGAAGCACTCCAGCTCCTCCTCGTCCTGCTCGCGGCGTTGTGCGTGATCGTCGCCGGGAGCGTCGGCGCCGTGCGCTCGGCGACCGACCTCGCCGACGCGTGGTCGGTTCCGGAGACGCTCGTCGGGGTGCCAGCGCCGCGGCTCGGCGCTCATGAGCGAGACGCTGAACTCGAACTCGATCAACCTCGTCGCCGGGATCGCGCTGCCGGCAGCGCTCGGCAGCCTCACGGCGTTCTCCGGCCTCGACGTCTTCGGCCTCGCCTGGCTGTTCGCAATGACGGCCGCGGCGCTCGTCCTGTTCGGCAGACGCAACGGCGCCGGCCGCAGGGCCGGCGCCTTCCTCATCGTCCTCTACGCGGTATTCCTCGCCGTGCAGATCGCGGCGCGGGCGTAGATACGTCTCAGCGGGCCTTGCGGATCGCCTGGATCAGATCCCACTTGCCCATTTTCGAGCGGCCCGGGATCTGCAGTCGCTGGGCGAGCTCGTAGAGCTGCTGCCGGTTGCGGTCCTCGAGCGCGTGGCCCGCCTGGCCCCCGCGCCGCCGGCTCGCAGCCGCCTGTTGCGAGAGGCTACGGCGCGTCGAGCGCGGCAGGTGAGCGATCGTCCGCTTCTGCCTCGCGCCCGCCTGCGCCTTCTTGACGTTCCGCTTGGCCGCCTGAACCTGCTTCCTCGTTGCCATTCGGAATCACCTCACGAGACGAATGCCCGCGCGGTCGACTTCCAATCCCCAATCCCGGCGACGCGTCCGCGGACCGTGGCCGCGTCGTGGCGGGCAGCCGCGAGGAACCCGTGGTCGCGCTGCCTACGGCTTCTTCTTGATGACCTTGCCCGCGGGCGACAGGACGTACCAGTAGCCGCCGTTGAGCTTGATCGCCTGGCCCTTCGCCTGACCCGGCTTTGAGTCGCTGATGTACGTGTAGAGCGGCCAGTGGTTGTACGTGACCACGCGCCCGCCGCTCGGGTTCGGGTCGCTGCCGAGCAGAGCCTTCCGCGCCGCACCACCGGCGGTCGGCTTCTGCCCCGCCTTCAGCTTCAACGGAGGCCAGATGACCGCGCATTGGCCCTTGCAGGTCACCCGCTTCTGCTTGTCGGGGGCGAACATGTAGAGCGTCAGGCCGCGGCTGTTCACGAGCACCGTGCCGAGGCCGCTGATCTTCCGCGTCTGCACCGTCGCCGCCTTCGTGAGGTGACGTGCGCTCGCGACGCCCCCCTGCGGCGCGACGACGGCCACCACTGCGGCGAGCGCGGCGATGCCGACAATCCGGACGGAGACCTTCCGCGTACCCATTGCCGTCCACTCTAGACAAGGAGGAGCTGGTGCGCAGGATCGTTCTCGTTGGCCTTGTGCTCTTTGCTGCGACGGTGGCCGTAGCGGCCGCGTCGACCGGCGGGCTGCCGAACATCGGCAAGCCGTCCATGAAGACCCAACCCGTCTACAGGGGCTATTACGACCACCACATCGATACCTACCTCATCACCGACGTCTCCTCGAAGGCGCAGGCGACGGCGATGCACGTCAACTACTCCGCCGAGCTGAAGGCGGTGAAGGGACTGCCGGAGCAGTACTTCGTCCGAGGCCGCGCCGCCAAGGGCCAGCTCACGATCTTCGGCTCGGAGCCCGGCGAGAAGGACTACAACCCGCTCTGGGAAGAGGTCTGGCTGACCTGGAAGAAGGGCGTCAAGCCCGTCCTAATCGGCCAGGACGACCAGATCGACTCGCTGGAGAAGAAGGGCAAGCTGACTGAGAAGGACGCCCACATCGTCCTCAACGCGCCGATCCTCAAGGTCGGCAAGAGCGGCTGATCAGGGAGGCGGTTTTGCCCCAGAAAGGCCGAAGCGGCGGGCTAGCCCGCCGCTTCAAAACTCCGCCGCAGAGTTGTTGCCGTCAGCCCCGAGCGGGAGTCAAGATGAAACGCACCGGTACGCCGCCGCCCCTGCCGCATGAGGGTTCGAAACGTTGCGAACAACAACCAGGCCAAGAGCCGGAGGCTAAGACACCGCGCAGCGGGGCTTAGCCGCAGGCCGAACTGCGCTCGCGACGGCCTCCGCCGCGCGCGAGCGCACCAGGCAGCCAACCCGTCCAGAGCATCGAAAACCAAAACTGCACGAAGCGGGCCGGAAACCACGCTTTCCGGCCCGCGGAGTTCCTTCTCCCAGCGAGCGAAGCGTCAGCTTCGCGAGCTACGCGAGGCGAGAGAGGGGGACGAGCGAGAGGTGGGGCCTTCGGGCTGCTTCCTGGTACAGGAGCCGTTCGACCTCTTCCGCCGGCGCCGGCCGGCCGAAGAGATAGCCCTGGCCGAAGCGGCAGCCGAGCTGCCGTAACCGCTCCGCCTGCGCCGGGTGCTCGATCCCCTCGGCCACGGCCGCGAGGCCGAGCGAGTCGCTGAGCCGGAGGATCGCATCGACGAACGCCTCGTCCGCATCCTCGCCGACGAGCTTGTCGACGAACGGCTTCGGGATCTTCAGCGACTCGATCGGGAACTCGGCGAGGCGGCTGAGCGACGAGTAACCGGTGCCGAAGTCGTCGATCGTCAGCCCGACTCCTAGGTCACGGAGCCGCCGCATCGCCACGAGCGCGCCGTCGCTCCCCTGGATGACGCCCGACTCGGTCACCTCGATCACGAGCCGGCCCGGATTGACGCCGTAGCCCTTGAGCGCCTCGGCGAGGGTGTCGACGAGCCGCTCGTTCGCGAGCTCCGCAGGGAGGACGAGGCGCCCGAGCTCGACGGTCAATCCCGCCTCTTCCGCGGCCGGCAGGAAGTCGGCGGCGGTGAGAAAGCCGCGGGTCGGATGCTGCCACCGGGCGAGCACCTCGAAGCCCTCGATCTCCCCGTCCGCCAGTCGCACGACGGGCTGGAAGTGGACGGCGATCTCGCGCCGTTCGAGCGCCGTCTCGAGATCGAGACCGAGTTGGCGCTGCGCACGAAGCTTTTCGTGCAGCTCGGCCTCGTACAGGGTGTACGCGCGGTCCGACTGCTTGACGCTGTACATCGCGATGTCTGCGTTGCGGATGAGGTCCTCGCCGCTCGTCTCACCCACGCCGCCGACCGCGATCCCGACGCTCACGTGGCAGGCGACGTCGCCGCACCCGAGCGCGTACGTCCCGTCGAGCGCCTCGAGCATCCGCCGGGCCGCAGCGATCGCAGCCTCCGAGTCCGCGTCACGGACGAGCACGGCGAACTCATCGCCGCCGAGCCGCGCGGCAAGGTCCTGGGCGCGGATCGCGCCCGAGAGGCGGCGCGCAAACTCGGTGAGCAGCTCGTCGCCGGCGCTGTGGCCCCACGTGTCGTTGACCGACTTGAACCGGTCGAGGTCGAGGTAGAGGACAGCCGTCGAACCGGTGCCGCGTCCGAGCTCCTGCTCCACCGCTTCCAGCAGGTGGAGGCGGTTGGGCAGGCCGGTGAGGGCGTCGTGGTAGGCCTGGTGGCGGAGCTGCTCCTTCAGCTGCGTCACCTGCGCGAGCGAGTGCTCCAACCGGCCGTTCTCGAGCAGGATGCTCGCGTGGCCCGCGAAGGTCTCGAAGAGCTCGAGGTCAGCGTCGCCGAACGTGCTGACGTCGCCGGCACGCTCGCCCACC
>VAXA01000251.1 GCA_005883365.1 Actinomycetota bacterium | reverse complement strand
CAGGCGATCGAGGCGTCGGTCGGCATCGGTGTCGGGCTCCTCTTCATCGCGCGCGAGGGGCTCTCGTTCGCGATGCTGCGCGTGATGCCGGCGGCGAACCGTGCCGAGCTTCCGGGCGACCGGGAAGTGGGGGAGGACGAGAGCGCCCTCGCCGAGCGCGCGGCCGTGCGCTAGCTGTCGACCGGCGCGTTCGCTGCGGCCGGCCTCGACTGCTCCGCCCGGCGCGCGAGCTCCTCGACGCGCCCCTCTGCGGCGTCGAGCCTGGCCCGGCAGAAGGCGTAGAGCTCCTCGCCCCGCTCCCAAAGCTTGAGCGCCTCGTCGAGCGGCGCTTGACCGCGCTCGAGCCGCTCGACGATCTGCTCGAGCTCGGCCTGCGCCTGCTCGAACGTCGGCTCCGGCGGCTCGGTCACGTCGCCACCTCCTCGACGCGCGCGCCGAAGGCGCCGTCGGCCAGTGTCACGGCGACGTGTGCTCCCACGGAGACCTCGCCGCTCGAGGCCACGACGTCGCCGGACTCCGTCCGGACGATCGCGTACCCTCGCCTGAGTGTTTGCACAGGTGACAACGCAGCGAGCTTAGCGGCGCTGTTCTCGAGCGCCGCCCACTTCCGCTCGACCGCGAGTGCTGGCGCAAGGCGAAGCCGCTCGTGAGCGCGCGCGAGGCGCATGCTCTCCCGCTGGACGGCCATGCGCGGCTCGGTGCGGAGCCGCTCGGCCGAGTGGGCGAGTCGCTGCCGGTCGCGCTCGAGCGAGCGGCGGACGTTGCGCGCGAGCGCCGCGCGGGCGCGGTCGAGCCTGCCGAACAACTCAGCCAGCTCCGGCACCACGAGCTTCCCCGCCGTTGTCGGGGTCGAGGCGCGGACGTCCGCCGCTAGGTCGCAGAGCGGCGTGTCCTGCTCGTGCCCCACGGCCGAGACGACGGGCACGGGGCAGTTCGCGACGGCACGGACGACTCGCTCGTCGCTGAACGGGAGCAGGTCTTCGAAGCTGCCGCCTCCGCGGGTCAGGACGACGACGTCCACGTCCGGCTGCTCGCAGAGGGCGCCGATCGCCGCCACGATCTCCGCGGCGGCGCGCGGGCCTTGCACGTACGTCTCCGCGACGAGCACCAATGCGGGCGGAAAACGGGAGCGAATCGTCGTCACGACGTCTCGCTTCGCGGCGGCGTCGTTGCCTGTCACGACGCCGATGCGGCGGGGGAGGAACGGCAATGGCCGCTTGCGGGCCTCGGCGAAGAGACCCTCGGCAGCGAGGCTCGCCTTGAGTTGCTCGAGGGCGGCGAGGTGGGCGCCCGCGCCGAAGCGCTCGATCGTGAGCGCGCGGAGCTTGAACTCGGCGCGCTGCTCGTAGAGTTCGGGCCGGCCGAAGACGTGCACTCGCTCGCCGTCCGCGAGGTCGAGCCTGAGCGCGTCGAACCGCCCGCGCGCCATCGTCACGCCGACGCACGAGCCGTCGGCCGGATCCTTCAGCGTGAAGTAGACGGTCGCCCACCGCTCGTGCCGGCGGAGCTCGGTCACTTCGCCCTCGACCCAGACGGTGGGGAGGCGGGTGAGCCATTGCGCGACGCCGCGGTTGAACGCGGCGACCGAGTAGACCGTGCGGTCGTCGTACGGCAGCGCCTCGACCTTGGCCATGCGTCCAGCGTACTCGCGCCTTGCGGCGCGGGTACCGGCCTACAGGAGGATCTCGGCGGCCGTCTCCGGCTTGCAGCCGGAGGCGAGCATCTCGCAGGCGATGTGCAAGTCCGCCTCGCTCACGGCGAGCCGTTCGGCGAGCGGGAGCGGGTAGCCGGCCTCGATCAGGATGTGGAGGCGCCAGCTCTCCACTTTCGAGCGCTCGTCGATGAGAGGTTCGAGGATTTGGGTGGTCGTCTCGCTCATGGCGTCACCAGGTTCGCGCTGGTACCGACGAACCCTCCCGGGCTTTGTTAGGGCAATTTTTTGTTAGGAGCCGCGCACGGCAGCGGCAGAGGCGAAGCGGCGCAGGAGCTCCTGCAGACGCGCTTCGAGCACACCCCGCTCGGCGTCGAGATCGGCGCGGAGCTCGTCGATCCGCCGGCGCATCTCGGCCTCGAGCTCTCCGAGCCGCAAGTCGTGGGCAGCGACGAGCTCGTCGTGCCGGCGGTCGAGTTCGCCTGCGACGTTAGAGACCCGATGCTCGAGCCGTTGCGCGCCCGCGTCCCCGATGTGCGCGAGCCGTTCCGCAAGCACCGTCTCGGCGTCGCGCGAGAACGTGCTCACCGCCCGGTCCAGCTCTCGGGCGAGGCGCTTTGCAGCATCCTCCCGCGAGGTCTTCACGAGCTGCGCGAACCGCTGAGCGGCCTCGTCCGCGTGTGACGCCACCGCGTGGTCCACCGCGCGCTCGAGCTGCTCGATCTGGCGCCGCGAGACGTCCTCGAAGCCCGCGCGCACCCGCTGCACCGCGTCGGCCTCCTCCTGCTGCGCCTGTTCGGCCAACTCGCGCTCCCGGCGCCCCATTCGATCCTCCAGCTCGTGGAGCGCCCTGCGGCGCTCGGCACCGTGTGCTTCGAGCTCGCTGCGCACCTGCCCGAGAGCGTCCTCGAGCGTGCGCGTGAGGTCGGCGCGTAGTCGGGCGACACCGGCCCGCTGCTCCTCGCTCTCGGCCGAGAGTCGCTCGGAGTCCGCAGTGAGCCTCAGCTCGATCTCGCGCAGGAGCTGCTGCTGCCGCTGCTCGAGCTCGGCGATCCGCGTCTTCGTCGCCTCCGCTGCCCGGTTGAGGTCCTCCGCCCAGCCCGCGAGCCGCTGTTCGACCTGCGCCTGGACCTGGTTCAGCTTGTCGCCGAGCGCCGCCGTGGCGTCGTGCTCCCGCTCCGCGACGAGCGTCCGCCGCTCTTCCGCGATCTGCCGCTCCTGTTCCTCGAGGAGCGACCGCGAGTCGGCGCGGGCGCGGGCGAGTGTCAGCTGGAGATCTTTCCCGAGCGCGGTCTTCTCCCGCTCGACGGCGGCGAGGAGGTCGGCCTGCGCCTCGGCGAGACGGGCGTCCATCGCGCCGACGCGTCGCAGTGCCCGGCGCAGGAGGAC
>VAXA01000058.1 GCA_005883365.1 Actinomycetota bacterium | reverse complement strand
GCTTCGACCTGCTCGCGTGGTGGCTGCCGATCGCCGGCGTTCTCGGCGGCGCGCTCGTGCTCGCGGTCGGCGTCTGGCGGTGGAGCCGGCGGAGGGAGCCCGAGGAGCCCGAGCCGCCCGAAGGCTCCGGGCTCGACGAGGAGACCGAGCAGCGCCTGGACGACCTCCTGGCACGCTTCGACTGATGGGCGCCCGCCTCGCGATCGCCTTTGCTGCCGGCTTCGCGTCGGTGATCACGCCGTGCGTTCTCCCGCTCCTGCCCGGCTATCTGTCGGTGCTCTCCGGGGTCGAGGCGGGGCGGCTCGGCGAGCGCGGGACCGCGCGCCGCGTCGTAGCCTCGAGCGTCCCGTTCGTGCTCGGCTTCACCGCGATCTTCGTCGTTCTCGGCGCCGGCGCGGCGGCGATCGGCAGCGTCGTCTCGGGCAACTCGCAGCTTGAGATCGCAGGCTTCCTGCTGGTGGTGTTCGGCCTCGCGTTCATCGGGCTGCTGCCGGTACCCGAGCGGGTCCTGGCGCCGGGGCTGCTGGCGAGTGCGCACCGGCGGGGGTCGTCCCTGCTTCTCGGCGCCGCGTTCGCTGCGTGCGCAGCGCCGTGCATCGGCGTCGTGCTCGGATCGGTCCTCGTCCTCGCGAGCGGCACGGGAACTGTGCTGAAGGGGGCGGTCCTGCTCGCCGCGTACGCGCTCGGGCTTGCCGCAGCCTTCCTCCTCGCCGGCGTCGCCTTTGCCCGCGCGATGGGCGCGTTTCGCTGGCTGCGCGACCGCTACAACCTGATCCAGATCGCAAGCGGCATCGTCCTCGTCGCGCTTGGGCTGCTCCTCTTCTTCCATCGCGACTGGTGGCTCCACGTCGCGCTCAACCGCGCGCTCGAGAGTGTCGGGCTCTCGAAGCCCTAGCTAAATCTCGGGCGGATCGAGCGCGAGCGACCCCTCGGCGACGCGCGCTTGTGCCGCCTCGACCTGCCCGAGCACCGAGCCGATGTCGACGCCGCGGTGCGCCGGCGCGAACGGCCCGAGCCGCCGCGCCGCCTTCTCGAGCTGTCGAGTCGTTGCGACGGGACGACCCCGGCCGGCCTGGTACCAGGCGACGGCGACGTGGACGAGCCCCTGGAAGAAATCGCGCTCCTCGGCCGGCGCCGCGCGCCATGCTTCCTCCAGCTCCTCGTGCGCTTCGAAGTAGCGTCTTGCGCGAATCGCTTCGAGCCCGCGCTTGTATGCACCCTCCATCGCGTTCTAACCTTCCGACGTGGCGACGATCCTGCTCTGTGGGGTCGAACTGTTCATGCGGGGGAAGCTCGAGGCCCTGCTGCCCGGCCATCGTCTGATCACGGTAGACCACACGGAGGACCCGGAGCTCGTCCTCGCGGACGTCTCGCGCGTCGACCCGGAAGAGGTCGCGGACGCATATCCGGACATCCCCATCGTCGGCTTCACGAACCACACCGACACGTCCGGCCTTCGCGCCGCACATGCCGCCGGCTTCGACCAGGTGCTCGCGAAGTCGGCGCTCGGCGAGCGGCTCGAGGAGGTCGTGGCGGAGCTGTCCCCACCCTGACGGTTGGCGGCGCGCCCGCTCGCGGCCCGGATCTACAGTAGGGCGCGTGACGTACATCATCGCCGAGCCTTGCATCGACATCAAAGACCGCTCCTGCGTCGACGTCTGCCCGGTCGACTGCATCCACGAGGCCGACCGGATCCTCGTCATCGACCCGGAGGAGTGCATCGATTGCGGCGCGTGCGAACCGGAGTGCCCGGTCGAGGCGATCTTCCCCGAGGATGCGCTGCCGGACAAGTGGAACGCCTTCGTCGAGATCAACTACGCCTACGGCAAGGGGATGGACGTCGTGAACGAGCTCACGCAGAAGTACGCGGACGACAACGACGTCCACAACGAGCCGATCGCATAGCGCTGCCTGCCACGTGAGACCCCTCACGCTCGACCACGTCGCCTACTGGCTCGCGGATCGCGACGCCCTGGCGGACTTCGCCGTCCGGCATCTCGGGATGCACGTGATCGACCGGACCGACGCGTTCACGCTCGTCGGCGCGGACGCCCGGCGCGGGAAGCTGACCCTGTTCGCGGCCGACGGACCACGGGAGCGCGGCGCGGTCGAGCATGTCGCGCTGCGTGTGCGCGACCTCGCGCAGGCGCTGGCCGGGCTTCCCGACGGGCTCGCGGTCGAGCGCCGGCGCGAAGGTGAGGCGTACTTCGAGCTGGGCGAAGGCGTCGCGCTCGGTCTCGTCGAGGCCGAGACCGATCTCGACTACGACCTCGACCACGTCGCCCTGCGCTCGGCCGACCCGCAGGCGACGGCGTCGGAGTATGGCTCGCTCGGGTTCGGTGCCGCGGCGCCCGGCCCGTCCGGCTGCCCCCGGGTGGAGGTCGGCGGAGCGTGGATCGAGTTCCAGCCCGGCGAGCCGGGCACGCCGGAACGGCCGCTCCTCAACCACCTCGCCGTGCTCGTGGAATCGGCAGATGAGCACCTCGCCGCCGCCCGGGACCTCGGCGTCGAGGTCGACGACGTCGTCGACGCCCCGAACACGCTCGCTGTCTTCGTCTGGGGTCCGGAACGCGTGCGGATCGAGTACGTCGAGCACAAGCCGACGTTCTCGCTGTCCTAGTTGAAGGTCACGGTCGCCGGCGCGGGGATGGCGGGCCTCGTCGCCGCCGCGCGGCTCCGGGAGCTCGGGCACGCGGTGCGCGTGCTCGAGAAGGGGACGCGGGCCGGCGGCTCGATGCTCCTGTCCTCCTGCGTCGTCTGGCGGCATCTGGAGTGGGAGCGCTTCCGAGCGGAATGCCCCATTGGTGACGAGCGGCTGCAGCGGCTGATCTGGGAGCGGCTCGACGAAGCGCTCGGCTGGCTCGAGTCGCTCGGCGCGGAGCCGGTCTGGGGCGACACCGAGAACCCGCTCACAACCGGCCGCCGCTACGACCCCCGCGCCCTGACGCGGCTCCTCGTCGAGGCGGCCGGCGGGGCCGAGCTCGAGACGCCGCTCGCGGAGGACGCCGAGCCGCCCTTCGTGCTCGCGACCGGCGGCTTCGCGGGACGCCTCGCGCGCGAGCGCGGCCTGTTATTGCGGGCGAATCCGTGGAGCGAGGGAGACGGCCTCGACTTCGCCGTCGCGCGAGGCGCAGCAACCACGGCCGGGATGGACGAGTTCTACGGCCGCGCCATGCCGGCTCCACCGGCCCGGATCCGGGAGGAGGACTTCGTCCCGCTCGCGCAGCTCTACGGTCGCGACGCGCGCGTCTTCACGGACGACTGGCGCGAGATCACTCCGCTGCAGGTCGCGTGGCACGAAAACGACCACGCGCAGCTCATCGGCCCGAGTGCGTGGTACGTCGTCGCCGCGACGAACGACCGCATCGAAGCCGCCCGAGCCGCCGGGGGCACCGTCCTGCAGCGCGACGAGGGAATCGCCGTTCACGTCGCGGCTGCCGTGACGCACACGATCGGGGGTCTGCAGGTGGACGCGCAGGCGCGCGTGACCGGCGCCGAGGGGCTGTGGGTAGCGGGCGTCGACGCCGGCGGAGTCGCGACCGGTGGCTACGCGAGCGGTCTCGCTCAGGCGCTCGTGCTCGGCCTGGCGGCCGCGGAGTCGATCGCCGCGGGCTAGCCGCCGAGGTACGCGCAGATGCGGCGATCGCCGGGCAGCGGCGATGGCGCGAGCTTCGTCACCCGCAGCTGCTTTCCCTCGACCTCGACCTGGGCGCCGACGGCCGGCGGATCGCCGTCCTGCTCGACGAGCTCGTACCCGGAAGGCTTCCAGACGAAGAGGAGATGCTGCTGCGCACCGTCGCCGTTCACAGCGGCGAAGACTAGTTATCCGTTGGCTGGCCGCGCAGCTCGAGGCTCATGGTCGTCCCGCCCACGTCGTGGTCGAGCGTGAGCGTCGCGCCGAGCGTGCGCGCCCGCTCGCCGAGCACCTCGAGTGCCCGGCGGCGGCGCTCGGTCGGGGCGTCGTCGCGGATCACGAGACGCAGCGCCCCCGGCGCGTCCGCGGTGGCCGCGACCTCGAAGCGGGAGGGAGGACCGCGGCGGATCGCCTCCTCGAGCGCCTCGCGCACGATCTGGTAGAGGGCGGCCTGCGTCCGCTCGCCGAGTGCGTCGATCCTCGCCACGTCGAGCGAGACCTCGATGCGGTGCTCGCGGCAGCGGGACTGCGTGAGCGCGTCGACCGCCGCAGTAAAACCGTGGTCGCGCAGCGCCACAGGCTCGAGGTTGAAGGAGAGGTCACGGAGCTCGCCGACCGTCGTCCGCGTGCGGCCGAGCGCCCGGTCGAGGATCTCACGCGCCTGCTCGAGGTCGCCACGCCGGACAAGGTCGAGCGTGGCGTCGAGCATGAGCGCAACGCCGGAGAGCGACTGCACGGGCCCGTCATGGAGGAAGAGGGCGATCCGCCTCCGCTCGTCCTGTTCCGCCGCGAGGACGTGCTCGGCCAGGTCGCGGTCGGCGTCGTCGCTGGCCGGGCTCCCGTTAGTCGATGATGGCTTCACGGAGTGCGATCGCGACTGCGTGCGTGCGCGTGTCCGCCTCGAGCTTGGCGAGGATGTGCCGGACGTGGCTCTTTACGGTCTCCTGGCTGATGAAGAGCTGTGTTGCGACGTCGGCGTTCGACATGCCGTCGGCGAGGAGCTGGAGGATCTCGCGCTCCCGCCCGGTGAGCATGTCGTCCTTGTCGCGGCCGGTCAGGAAGGCGGGCATGAGAGCCGGGTCGACATAGCCCTCGCCGCCCGCGACCTTCTCGATCGCCCGCAGGAGCGTCTCGTGCGGCGCCTCCTTCAGGACATAGCCCTTGGCGCCCGACTCGAGGCCCCGGCTGAGGAGGCTCCGCTCGCTGTAGGCGGTGAAGATGAGAACGGCGCTGTCGGGCACCCTGTCCATCAGCTCCTTCGTCGCCTC
>VAXA01000250.1 GCA_005883365.1 Actinomycetota bacterium | reverse complement strand
CGACCTCCCCCATCGCTACGAAAGCTCGAGGAACTCGACGGTCGGCTGTGGAAAGCCGCGCTTGTACGCGTCCTTGCCCGTCGCCATGAACTCGTCACTACGGATCGCGGCCTGGAAGGCCGGCTCGTCCGCGAACTCCCACTCGGCGTAGTAGGCATGCGCGGGCTCTCCCATTGGCGAGCCCGTGACCTTGCCGTGCCGGAAGGCACCGTTCGGCACTTGCGCGCAGAGCTCCGCGTGCTCGGCGTACGCAGCCGAGTCGGGCTCCTGCTGGTAGAAGACGACCACGCGATACATCGCGTCCTTTCAGTCGACGACCGGAGGAGCGTAAGCCATGGCAGGCAAGTTGGTACACGTCGAGATCGGGGCGGAGGATGCCGACCGCGCGCAGGGATTCTGGAGCGGCGTGTTCGGCTGGGAGGTCGGTCCGCCCATGTCCCCGGAGATGGACTACCGGATGTTCCGCACCGGCGAGGACCAGGGCGGCGCGATCTTCCCGTCGGACGAGCGCGGCAACCTCCGCGTCTACTTCGACACCGACGACATCGACGCCACCCGCGCCAAGGTTCAGGAGCTGGGCGGCCAGGCCGAGGACAAGATGCCGGTGCCGGGCTACGGCTGGTTCGCCGCGTGCCGCGACACGGAGGGGAACGCCTTCAGCCTCTGGCAGTCGGACGAGTCGGCCGGCTAGTCGAGGGCTCGGGCTCTGACCAAACGAGCGCGGGCGGCTCGAGCTCCCGCACCACGTCGCTCGACGGCACGGGCCAGCCGTCCGCGTCGTTCGCTCTGTCGTCAGTCTGCTCGTTCATCCCGGGGTTGAACGCCAGATCAACGGTCGCGGTTACGCGCCGCGGCGATCGAGAACGCGCAGCGCCTTGCCCTCGCTTCGCGGCACACTGCCCGGCGGCCCCAGCCGGACGCGTCCCGTGAGCCCGAGCGCGCGCCCGAGTCGCTCGGCGACGAATGCCTCGAGCCTCTCTCCGCCACACTCGCCCTCTCGGAGCTCCGCCTCGACCGTCAGCTCGTCGAGGTGCCCGGGGCGCTCGACGACGAGCTGGTAGTGCGGCGAGAGCTCGGGGATCGCGAGGAGCGCGCGCTCGATCTCGCTCGGGAAGACGTTGACGCCGCGGATGATCAGCATGTCGTCGGTCCGCCCTACGACGCGGGACATGCGGGCGAACGTGCGGCCGCAGGCGCAGGGCTCGTGCGTGAGGGAGGCGAGGTCGCCGGTGCGGTAGCGCAGCAGCGGCAGCGCCTCCTTCGTCAGCGTCGAGAAGACGAGCTCGCCGACCTCGCCGTCCGGCAGCGGCTGTCCCGAGTCCGGGTCGACGACCTCGACGAGGAAGTGGTCCTCGTTCACGTGCGCGCCGTCCCGCCCCTCCGCGCACTCGGCCGAGACGCCCGGCCCCATCACCTCGGAGAGGCCGTAGATGTCGAGCGCGGTCAGCCCGAGCGCGCCCTCGATCGCCTCGCGCAATCCCTCCGTCCACGGTTCCGCGCCGAAGACGCCGGCGCGGAGGCTCAGGCGCGCGGGCTCGGAGACGTGATCGGCGATCGCGAGCGCGTAGCTCGGCGTACAGCAGAGGATCTCGGCACCGAGATCCTCGAGCAGCTGCGCCTGCCGCGGCGTGTTGCCGCCGGACGCGGGAACGACGGTGCAACCGAGCCGCTCGGCGCCGTAGTGGAGGCCGAGCCCGCCGGTGAAGAGGCCGTAGCCGTAAGCGACGTGGACGACGGAGCCCGACCATGCTCCCGCCGCCGCCAGTGCCCGCGCGCAGCAGTCGGCCCAGGCGGCGAGGTCGGCACGCGTGTAGGCGACGATCGTCGCCTTCCCCCGCGTCCCGGAGGAGGCGTGGATCCGGACGCACTCCTCGAGCGGCACCTGGAGGAGTCCGAAGGGATACGCGTCGCGCAGCTCCGCCTTGACCCGGAAAGGGAGCTCCGGCAGCGCCTCGAGCTCGACGCCGAACCGCTCCCGCAACCGCCCTCGCTGAAGCCGCTCGAGCTCAGACCGAGGCAGCGTCTCCAGCTCGGGCTGGAAGATCGGCACGGCACGGATTATTCTCTCTGGGCAAGCGCCCGACGGATCAACAAGGAGGCGGCGTGCGCGCAGCGTTCATGTCAACCGAGATGGTCGTAATGACCGACTTGGAGGGTATGACGCTTGCTTCGCAAAACGCTGAACCTTGGGATCCTGGCGCATGTAGACGCCGGTAAGACAACTCTCACCGAACGGCTCCTCTACGCCGCCGGCGTGATTGACGACGTCGGCAGCGTCGACAAGGGGACGACGCAGACCGATTCCCTTGCGCTCGAGCAGCAGCGTGGCATCACGATCAAGTCCGCCGTCGTGTCGTTCCCCATCGACGGCGTGACAGTCAATCTGATCGACACGCCCGGCCACCCGGACTTCATCGCCGAGGTGGAACGGGTGCTGAGCGTGCTCGACGGCTGTGTGGTCGTGCTCTCGGCAGTAGAAGGAGTGCAGCCGCAGACGCGGATCCTGATGCGCGCCTTGCAGAGGCTGGACGTCCCGACGCTGCTATTCGTGAACAAGATCGACCGGGTGGGGGCCGACCCGGAACGGGTGCTCGACGAGATCGAGCAGCGCCTGACGCCGGCGATCGTGCCGATGGGCTCGGCCGCTGCGCTCGGAACGCGGTCGGCGTCGTTCTCGCCGTTCGGGCCGGCCGACGACGAGCTCGCCGAGAGCGCGCGCGTCGGCGAGCTCCATCCCGTCTTCTTCGGCTCGGCGCTCACCGGTGCCGGAGTGAAGGACGTGATGGACGCGTTCGCGCGGCTGCTGCCCGCACGCGCGGGCGACGGCGACGGCCCGCTCTCGGCCCGCGTCTTCAAGATCGAGCGCGGCTCGGCTGGCGACCGGATCGCCTACACCCGTGTGTTCTCCGGAACCGTGAAAGTGCGCGACCGGCTCGATGCCGGCAAGGTCACCGCGATTCGTGTCTTCGCGGACGGCGACGCCGTGCAGCGCGACGAGGTGCACGCGGGCGAGATCGCGAAGCTCTGGGGGTTGGCGGAGATCCAGATCGGCGACTGGCTCGGCGAGCCGCGTTCTGACGTCGAGCACCACTTCGCGCCGCCGACCCTCGAGTCGGTCGTCGCGCCTGCCGATCCCGCCGACGGGCAGCGGCTGCGGGTCGCGCTCGCGCAGCTCGCCGAGCAGGACCCGCTGATCGACGTCCGCCAGGACGACGCGCGAAGTGAGATCTCGGTGTCGCTCTACGGCGAGGTGCAGCGGGAGGTGATCGAGGCGACGCTCGCCGACGAGTACGGGATCGGGGCAGAGTTCCGCGAGACGACGGTCATCCACGTGGAACGACCGAGTGGCGTCGGTGAGGCTCTCGAGGTGCTCTACGCGAAGACGAAGTCCAACGTCACCGGCAAGAGCTCCCCGGAGAGCTCAAACCCGTTCCCCGCAACGCTCGCCCTCCGCATCGAGCCCGCCGGAGCCGGCTCAGGGGTCGAGTTCCGGGTCGACGTCGACGTCCGCCTGCTGCCCCTCTACATCTACAAGCGCCTCGACGCCTTCGTCGACCACATGTCGCAGTACGTGCACGAGACGTTGCAGGAGGGTCTGTTCGGCTGGCAGGTGATCGACTGCGTCGTGACGCTCACCGACTGTGGGTATCGCGCGCCGGGGACGACGGCCGGCGACTTCCACAAGCTGACGCCCGTCGTTCTCGGGCGTGCGCTCACGCAAGCCCGTACGGTGGTCTGCGAACCGATGGTACGGGTCGTCGTCGAGGTTCCAGCCGTCTCCACCGGTGGCGTCGTCGCTGCGCTGGCCCGTCTCGGGGCAGTGGTGCAAGCACCGGCACTCGACGATGAGCTCGCCGTGATCGACACCGTCCTCTCGGCGAAGGAACTGCGCGAGCTGCAACGCCAGCTCTCCGGCCTGACGGGCGGCGAGGGCGTGCTCGAGTCCGAGTTCGCGGGCTACCGGCCGGTTGCCGGCGATCCCCCGATCCGGCGAATAGGGCGATGACGCAGATGCACGAGGACGAGCTCGAGCTCGACGAGGCACTCGTCCGGAGACTCCTGGCCGAGCAGTTCCCCGAATGGGCCGGACTGGCGCCGCGGCGGATCGAACCGAGCGGCACCGTCAACGCGATCTTCCGGCTCGGCGACGAGCTCAGCGTGCGCCTCCCCCGCCGCCGCGGGCCGACCGAGCCAGGCAGCGTGGAGCTCGACTGGCTGCCGAAGCTCGCGTCGCTCCTTCCGCTCGAGATCCCGGTGCCGGTCGCGCAGGGGCGGCCGAGCGACAGCTATCCGTGGTTCTGGGAGGTTCACACGTGGCTCGAGGGCGAGACGGCTCCGGTCGAGGCCCTCGACGCGATCCAGGCAGCGCGCGACCTCGCCGACCTCGTCGCGGCGCTCCAGCGCGTCGATCCCGCCGGCGCGCCGCCGGGCCGCGGTGTGCCGCTGGCCGAGCGCGCCGAAGGAATGGCCTGGTGGTTCGACCGCTTCGAGGGCGATCCGCGAGCGAGGACGGAGTGGGAGCGCATCGTCGCCACAGCGCCGCCGTGGGAGGGTCCGTCGGTCTGGCACCACGGCGACCTCGACTGCCGCAACTGGCTCGTTCGAGACCGCCGGATCAGCGGCGTGATCGACTGGGGATCGATGGGAGTCGGCGACCCGGCCTGCGACGTAATGGTCGCGTGGAAGCTCCACTCGGCGGCCGCACGGGATGCCTTCCGCGAGGCGCTGCCGATCGACGACGCGACGTGGAAGCGGGCGCGAGGCTGGACCGTCTCGCAGGCAGTCGCGGCCCTCGCTTACTACACGCCCGAGAACAATCCGAGCCTCTACCACGAGGCCGAGACCTGGCTCGCGCTCGCACTTTCGGACGACGGGTAGCGTTCGGCCGTGTCCGGGAGCGCACTCGCGACGGGGCTGGCGGTGGCCGCGGGGCTCGCCGGCTCGATTCAGGTCGCGCTCATGTCCCGGCTCGGCGAGCGCATCGGCGTGCTCGAGGCGCTCGGCTTCTCGGCCACGCTGACGGCCGGGCTCGCGGTCGTCATCCTCGTCCTTGCCCGCCACAGCGTCGCCGGCTTCGGCCGTGCCGTCCACCAGCCCTGGTGGATGTTGCTCGGCGGCGTGATGGGGCTGATCATCGTCTTCACGGTGACCTACGCCGGCCCGCGGATCGGCGTCGCCGCGACGGTCGGGATCCTGATTGCCGGCCAGCTGGTCATGGGCGCGGCGATCGACCGCTGGGGACTGTTCGGAAGCGAGCGGATCGCGCTCCACTGGCCGCGGCTGCTCGGCATCGGTCTGCTCGCGATCGGTGCGGCGCTCTCGCTTCGGAAGAACTAGGCCGCTTCGGCCAGCCCTTCTGATCTCTCGATCTCTGCGAGCCACGGCCTGCCCGGGATGAAGATCGCCGCGACCGCTCCGAGCGCCACCACGGCAGCGCCGATCCAGACCGCCGTCGACGTCCCGTGCGCAAAGGTCTCGGCGGTGCGGTAGCCGCCGGCCTGCGCGAACACGGACGCGAGAACCGCGACGCCGAAGACGCCGCCGAGCTCGCGAATCGCGTTCGTCGCGCCCGAGGCCTTGCCCTCGTGCTCGGGTGCGACCGAGCTGAGCACCACATTCGCGACCGGAGCGAAGAACAGGGCCATGCCTGCGCCGGAGACCACGAATGGGGCGACGAGGTCGGCGCACGACACCATCGGCGACTGCAGCGCAGCGAGGAAGGCGAGCCCGGTCGCCTGCAGCGCAAGACCCAGCGCCATCAACCGCTGGCCGCCGACGCGATCGGACAGTGCGCCGGCGATCGGCGCGATGAAGATCGGCATCGCCGTCCACGGCAGGATCCGCAGCCCGGCGGCGAGCGGCGTCATGTGCTGCACGGTCTGGAAGAACTGGGCGAGCAGGAAGATCGAGCCGAACATCCCGAAGAACATGAACAGCGAGGCGACGTTCGTGAGCGCGAACGTCCGGTTG
>VAXA01000249.1 GCA_005883365.1 Actinomycetota bacterium | reverse complement strand
CGCACCTCGTTCAGCATCGTCTTCGCCGCCGGGTGGTCCATCTTGTTGATCGCGATCACGTCCGGAATCTCCATGATCCCGGCCTTCAGCGCCTGCACTGCGTCCCCGGAGCCAGGCATGAGGACGAGGAGGACGGTGTCGGCGATCCCGATCACCTCGACCTCGCTCTGGCCTGCTCCCACCGTCTCGAGGAACACGACGTCCTTGCCGGCCGCGTCGAGCACGAGCAGCGCCTGCAGCGCCGCCTCGGCGAGACCACCGAGGTGGCCGCGCGTCCCCATCGACCGGATGAAAACCTCGGGGTCGAGGAAGTGGTCGCTCAGCCGGATGCGGTCGCCGAGCAGAGCCCCGTGCGAGAACGGGCTCGACGGATCGACCGAGACCACGCCGACCGTGACATCGCCCTCCCGCACGTGCCGGATCAGCGCCGAGACGAGGCTCGACTTGCCGACTCCGGGCGGGCCGGTGACGCCGACCGAGTAGGCGGAGCCGGTCTGGGGGTAGAGGTCGGCGACGACGCCGTACGCGAGTGGGTCGCCGTCCTCCACGAGCGAGATCGTGCGTGCGAGCGCACGCCGGTCTCCGTCACGGACGCCGGCGGCAAGGTTCTCTCGCGTCCAATCGCGCCGCCCCGCCACCGCGCGATCGTAGTAGCTCGCGGGTGCTGCGCACCCACGAGCTGGACAAAGGAACTCCGCGCGCCCGAGAGTGCGATCTCGGACGCGCTCCGTGCTGTTGGTTTTCGATGCTCTGGATGGGTTGGTTGCCTGGTGCGCTCGCGCGCGGCGGAGGCCGACGCGAGCGCAGTCCGGCCTGCGGCTAAGTCGCCGCTACGCGGCTGTCTTAGCCTCCGGCCCTTCGCCTGATTCTGGCTCGAACGGTTCCGACCCTTCACTCCGGCAAGGGCGGCGGCGTAACGCTGCGTTACGCCGCCGAAGTAGCGAGCGCGCACGCGAAGCCTGCGCGCTCGCGACGGAAGCGCGGCTCCCGAATCCTGCGTCAGCCCCTATATGCCTTCAGCACGAGGGGCCGGGAGACCGTGCTCTCCCGGCCCAAGTTCGTTGACCCAGCGAGCGGGTGCGCAGCACGCGCTAGCTAGTTCGTAGCGGCGACCGGCGAACGCTCCGCCGATGAGGCCTCAGCTGGAGACGCCGTCTCGCCGCCGATCCTGCGCGCCAGCAGCGAGCCGGCGAGCGCCGCGACGAGCAGCGAGGCGCCGGCGCCTGCCCAGATCCAGCGGGGGCCGGCGCTGTGGACGAAGAGGCCGCCGAGGCCTTCGCCAATCCCCACGAGGACGTACGTCGCGCTCATCACGAATGTGAGGGCGCGGCCGCGCAGCAGGTCGAACGTGCCGCGCTGGACGAGCAGGGCGTTGCACGCGATCGCTGCGCCGTTCCCGACACCCGAGACGAGGCAGCAGACGGCGGCCACCCAGACGTTCGGGCTCGCCGCAGTCGTGGCGTAGCCGACGCCCATCACCGCGAGGCTGACGCCGTAGACGCGAGCGACGCCGTAGCGGGCGAGCGCCGCCGCGCTCGAGAAGCTGCCGAGCACGAGACCCAAGCCGATCGCTCCGTAGAGCAGGCCGTAGCCGAAGTCGCCGGCCGAGAACGTGTTCTTGGCGAGGAAGATCTCGCTGACGGTTCCACCGCCCGCGGCGAGCGAGGCGATCCCCCAGGCGACGAGCACGGCGCGCATCGACGGCGACTGGAGCGCCGCACGAAAGCCGTCGCGGAGATCGGTCCAGTGGCCGCGCGAGAGCGCTCGCTCGCTCTGCAACAGACGCGGCGGGATGCGCACCAGAAGCCCGATCGAGACGATGAACGACGCCGCGTTGATCGCGTATGCAGCCGAGGGGCCCGCCGCTGCCGTCAGAACGCCGCCCACGAGCGGGCCGACAGCCCAACTCGCGTTCTCGACCGTCTGGAGCAGGGCATTCGCGAGAGGCAGCTCCTCGTCCGGCACGAGGTTCGGGATGCCGGCGTAGACGGCCGGCCGGAAGAAGCCGGTTGCGAGGCCTGCCACGAGCGCAAGGCCGACCACGGTGGCGGCGTTCGGCGCGAACGGCAGCGCGACGAACACCGCGACTCGGAGAGCGTCGGCGGCGATCATCAGCGACCGCCGCTCGAGCCGGTCGAGCAGCGGCCCGAGCAGTAGCCCCACGACGATCGTCGGCAAGAACTCGACGATGAGCACCGCGGCGACCCAGAGGCCGGAGTGCGGCGACGAGGCGGTCCGGTCCTTGACGTCGATCGCGAGCGCGACCGCTGCGAGCAGCGTGCCGACACTCGAACCGAGCATCGCATAGAAGAGGTTCCGGAACCCCTGCAGCCTGAGCGGAGCGAGCTGGGCGGAGGAAACCCTCACGAGCTTGGGCCCGAAAGTACCACTTGGGCCAGTCGGTTACGAGACGCCCGAAAGGACGTGTCCCAAAGCGACAGCGAAGAGCTCGTTTTCCTCCGGCGTGCCCACGGTGACGCGGATCGCCTCGGGCGCTCCGAAGCCGTCCAGCGGGCGGACGATGACCCCCTCCCGCTGCAGACGGTCGAACAGCTCCCGGCCGCCGCCAACGTCCGCGAAGAGGAAGTTGCCCCGGGCTGGCCCGACCGGCTCCAGCCCGTGGCTGCGGAGGATCTCGGCCAGCCGGTCGCGGCCCGTCGCGTTCAGCTGCCGCCGCCGCGCGATCTCCTGCGGATCTTCGAGACTGGCCAGCGCCGCAGCCTGCGCAGTCGCCGCCACGTCGAACGCCCGCCGCACCTTGCTCGTCGCCGTGGCGACCTCCGCCGGAGCAACGGCCCAGCCGACGCGGAGACCGGCGAGCCCGTAGATCTTCGAGAATGTCCGCAGCACCACGATCCGGCGTCCCTCGCGGAAGAGGTCGAGCCCGTCGACGTAGTCGGGATCGTCGATGTACTCGAAGTACGCCTGGTCGAGGACGCAGAGGACGTGTCCCGGCAGCCGGTCGAGGAAGGCGAGCAGCTCCTCGCGTCCGTTCGCCGTTCCGGCCGGGTTGTTCGGATAGCAGACGTAGACGAGCTTCGTCCGCGGCCCGATCGCGGCGAGGAGGCCGTCGAGGTCATAGGTGTGGTTGCGGAGCGGAACGCGTCGCGCCTCGGCGCCGAGCTTCGCGGCAGTGAGAACGTAGCTCGGGAAGGAAGGCCAGCCGCAGACGACCTCGTCGCCCGGGTCGAGCGTCGCCTGCGCGAGCAGGTCGATGATCCCGTCGGCGCCGGCGCCGACCACGAGCTCCTCGAAGGCGACCCCGTTGCGCTCGGCGAGCTCCGTCCGGAGCGCCCAGGCGCCGCCGTCCGGGTAGCGGTTGAGCTCGAGCGCCGCACGCGCCATCGCCTCGAGCGCCCCCGGGAACGGCGGGAACGGGCCCTCGTTCGAGGCAAGCTTGACGACGTGCTCCAGCCCGAGCTCCCGTTGCACCGCCTCGACCGGCTTGCCCGGCTCGTACGGCACGAGGCCGTCGATCGAGGCGCGGAAGAGGCTTGTCACCTACGCGCTCTTCTTATCGCTGCTCTTCTTGTCGCTCTTCTGGCGCCAGTTCGCCAGCTTGCCGCCGACGGCCTTCGCCTTCCGGCGCGCGACGACCTTCCCCACCTTCAGCGTGAGGAAGCCGACGATGGCGTTACGCCTGTTTACGATGCTCATTCGCTCCTCCTGTCCGACTAGTGCCTCTCCAGTGAATGTTGCCGCGTTACTGGCGCGCGAAAAGCAAGCGAGGCAAGGACGCAGGGAGCCTCGATAGCCAAAGCTATCGGGGCGACCGAGGACGCCGCATCGCGCCGCTTTGCAGCCGCCAGGAACGTGGATGACATTTGCTGGAGGGGCACTGGAAGCAGACTTACGCCGGCGCGGCCGCGCGCGGCTTGCGGTTCGGGATGTGGATGGCGCGGCCGAGCGCCACGAGCCCCGCCTCCTTGATCGCCTCCGACAGCGTCGGGTGCGGCGCAATGCCGTCCGCCACCGTCTCCACCGTCGACTCGGCCTCGATCGCGACGACGCCCGCCTCGACCATGTCCGTCACGTGGGGACCGACCATCACGAGCCCCAGCAGCTCGCCGTACCGCGTCTCGTGGATCGACTTCACCCAGCCGACTGTCTCGTCCTGCATCACGGCGCGCGCGTTCGCGACCCACGGGAACTGGCCGACCGCGACGTCGTCGCCGTACTGCTCGCGTGCCTGCGCCTCGGTGAGCCCGACGGCTGCGATCTCCGGATCCGTGTAGATCGGCCGCGGCACCGCACGATTGTCGAAGATCGCCTCGTGGCCGGTCGCGTTCTCGGCTGCGATCTCGCCCTCCCGGAAGGCCGTGTGGGCGAGCTGCCAGTAGCCGGCGCAGTCGCCGACCGCGTAGATGTGCGGGACGCTCGTCCGCCGGTGTTCGTCGGTCGCGATGCCGCTGCGCCGGTCTACCTCGACGCCCGCCTCCTCGAGGCCGATCCCCTCGACGAGCGGGCCGCGACCGACGGCCACGAGCATCAGGTCGGCCTGAACGGTCTCGCCGTCGCGGTAGTGGACGGTGAGCTGCGAGCCGTCGTCCTCGACCTTCGAGCACTGCTTGCCGAGCTGGAGCGAGATGCCGCGGCGCCCGAACTGCTTCGCGAGCTCCTTCGCCGCGTCGGCGTCCTCCTGCGGGATGAGCGTGTCGAGCATCTCGACGATCGTCACCTCCGAGCCGAAGCGGCGGAAGATCGACGCGAACTCGCAGCCGATGATGCCGCCGCCGAGGACTACGAGCCGGCCGGGCACCTGCTCCTGTGCGAGCAGCCCGGTCGAGTCGACGCAGCGCCGCCCCTCGATCCCCTCGATCGGCGGGCGGAGCGGATACGAGCCGGTGGCGACGACGGCCGACCTGAACGAGACGTCCTCGCCCCCTTCGACAGCAAGCGTGTTCGCGTCGGTGAAGCGGCCGGTGCCCTTCACCCATTCGACGCCGTTCGCCTTGAAGAGGCTCGCGACGCCCGACGTCATCTGCTTGACGACTCCCGCCTTCCACACGTTCGACGCTGCGAAGTCGAGCTTCGCCTCCCCCACCTCGACGCCGAACTTCGCGAAGTGCTCCTCGGCCTCCTTGAGCGCGAACGCCGTCTGCACCCACGCTTTGGTCGGGATGCAGCCGACGCGCAGGCACGTGCCTCCGAGCTCGGGCTCCCGCTCGATGCAGGCGACCTTCGCGCCGAGCTGTGCAGCGCGGATTGCGGCCGTATAGCCGCCCGGGCCACCCCCGAGGACGGCGACGTCAACGTCCATTGCTCATCCCCTTAGTCATCGTTGCGCCTGAGCGTACTTAAACGCTTCGAACCCAGACCAGACCAAGGGCCGGAGGCTAAGCGATCCGCGTAGCGGGGGCTTAGCCGGAGGCACGGAGCGTGCGCGAGACCGCGCTCTCGCGCACGCGGAGTTCCGTTGACCAGCGAGCGAAGCGCCAGCTTCGCGAGCTAGAGGTCGGCGACCATGGTTACGGTTCCGTCCTCGCGACGGAGCTCCCGGAAGCCGTGCTTCTCGTAGAACTGCGTTTGGCCGGGCTCGGCGCTGAGGCTGATGCTGGAGAAGCCGTCGGCGCGGGCCTGCGCGAGTAGCGCCTCGAGCAGCTCGCCGCCGGTGCCGTGGCCGCGGTGGCTCGGGACGACGGCGACCGTCAGCTCCGGCGTCTCCTCGTCGACGAAGGCGAAGCCCGGCGCCGACTCGGGGAAGAGCCGGTACCACGCGGCGCCGTAGACGCTCGGGCCGTCGAACGCGACCACGCCGGCGTCGCCGCGCCGGCCCCAGTTCTGCACGTAGCGGAAGACGGGCAGGTCCGGGTCCTGCGCCATGCGCCAGTGGTAGGCGTGGCGGAGCATGTCGCGGAGGAACCGCATGTCCTGCAGGTCCGCCGGGCGCAGCATCAGTCCCGCAGCTCCTCCGCGAGCTGGATCCGGTTGCCGTCCGGGTCGTAGACGTCGAGGAGGCGCATCTCGCCCGTCAGCTCGAGCACGATCCCGACCTCAACTCCCGCTTCGCGCAGCCGCTCCGCCTCGTGCTTCAGGTCGGCGACCTCGACGTGCGCGACGCCGTCCTCGCTCGGCTCGCCCTGCGCGAGCCCGATCTCCATCTCTCCGTGCTGGAGCGTCGACCAGCACCCGTCGAAGTCGACCGCGATCTCCTCGAAGCCGAGCTGCTCCCGGTAGAAGCGGCGCCCCTCGTCGAGGTTGCGGACGTGGTACCAGACCGTCGGCGCCAAGAATCGCTCCTAGAGGGCGAGCCCCGGGTCCTCGAGGCTCTCCTTCAGCGTCTGGAGGAAGGCGGCCGCGGGTGCACCGTCGACGGCACGATGGTCGAAC
>VAXA01000052.1 GCA_005883365.1 Actinomycetota bacterium | reverse complement strand
GCTGACCGTGCCGACGAAGGATTTCGGCCTTGATGGCAACTCGCCGGAGATCGCGAAGGCCATCGACCAGGCCGTGGCCGACGGGATGAACGTCATCAACCTCTCCATCGGGGAACCCGAGGTGCAGCCGCGCCGCGACATCGTCGACCGGGCGCTCGACAACGCCGCGGCAGCCGGCGTCGTGCCCGTGGTGGCAGCGGAAAACGACTTCGCCTCCGCCGGCTTCGGCTCGATCGGCTCGCCCGCGAACGCGCCCGCTGCGATCACGGCGGCGGCTTCGACCCTGGGCGGCAACAGGACGCGGCCCGACGCCATCGCCTGGTTCTCATCCGCCGGCCCGACGCCCGTGTCGCTCCTGCCGAAGCCGGACGCGACCGCACCAGGGGTCGACGTTCTCTCCTCCGTCCCGCCGGATGCGTTCGAGCTGCTGGACGGCACCAGCATGGCGACGCCGCACGTCTCGGGCGCGGCTGCACTCCTCCTGCAGCGCCATCCGACCTGGACGGTGCAGCAGGTGAAGTCGGCGCTCGCCTCGACCGGTGACCCGGTGCATCGGTCCGGCAGCTCCGGTGAGATCTCACCGCTACGCGAGGGCGGCGGCAGGATCGACCTCGTCCGCGCCGACGAGCCGCTGCTCTTCACCGATCCGAGCTCGCTCGGGTGGGGCCTCGTCCGCCGCGGGCTCTCGAGCACGAAGCAGCTCTCGACGACGGACGCCGGTGGTGGGAGCGCGCCGTGGAGCGTCTCGATCCGCGCTCAATCGATCCCCTCAGGCGCAACGCTGGCGCCGCTGGCGACGACGCTCGTTGCAGGAGCATCGCTGTCCGTTCGCCTCAAGGTGTCGCGGACGGCGAGGGCCGGAGACGGCACGGGGTTCGTCGTCCTCACCCGCGGCAGCGACGTGCGGCGAGTCGCGTTCTGGTTCCACGTCGAAGTGCCGAGGCTCGGGCTCGACCCGCACCGGACGCTGCGCCGGCCCGGCGTCTATCGCGGGAACACGGCCGGCCGGGCCTCGCGCGTCTCAACGTATCGCTACCCCGAGCGCGGCCTCGCGCCGGGAGTGCGCACCCGGCTCGGCGGGCCTGAGCAGGTGTTCCGGTTCAGGCTGCTGCGACGGGTCGCGAACTTCGGCGTCGTGGTCGTCGGTCAGGCACGGGGCAGCCGAATCTCGCCGCGCCTCGTCAGCGGGGACGACGAGAACCGCCTGGTCGGCTACACGGGGATCCCGGCAAGCCTGAACCCGTACGAGAGGTTCGGCGGCGCGGAACCGGTCGTGGCGGCTGTGCTACCGGATACCGGCAGGTACGACTTCGTCTTCGATACGCCGACGGGAGCGAAGCCCGGCGCTTTCAGGTTCCGGTTCTGGGTCAATGACACGGCGGCGCCTTCGGTCCGCCTCCTCGAGCGGACGATCGCCGTTGGGAGCCCGATCCGCTTCGCCGTCCGCGACTCGGGCTCGGGGGTCGATCCGCTCTCGCTCCAGGCAAGGGTAGGTGGAAAGCTCTTCCCGTTGAGGTACTCCCGCGGCGTGCTCTCGATCCCGACGAAAGGACTACGCCCGGGCAGAGAGCCCGTGATCGTCACCGCGTCCGACTACCAGGAGACGAAGAACATGGAGGACGTCGGACCGGTGCTCCCGAACACCCGCGTCTTCCACGCCAGCGTGACGCTGCGCTGCTAGACCGGATCTGGCAGTCTCAGCCCGGTGAGCCATGTTCCCGAGAAACTCGATCTCGCCCTGGTCAGGCGACTGCGTCAGGTCGTGGGCGGCGAGGTGGCGACAGAGGCCGAGTTACGGGCGCTAGCGGAGCAGGCCGACGGCTGGGTGCGAGCGACCGACGCGCAGCTCCACTCTGCGGAAGGACGGCTCACGGAGCTCAATGGCGATCCGGCGAGCCCCATCGCCGAGATCGCAACCGAGGTGCGGCGCGTCGAAGCGCTCTCGCGGGAGCGGGAGGAGGCTCGACTGCTGATCCAAGGCCTCGAGCGGCGAACGCGTGAGCTGCGGACGGCGTGGTTGAAGCATCACGCCGAATCGGGCTCGCCGTTCGGCCAGCAGCCTTAGCCCTTGCGGCGTTCGCGGTCGTCGATGGTCGGGAGGTTCGCGAGGTCCCGCTCGACGCTTGCCGCAAACTCGTCCGCCTCGTCGTCACGGACGACGCGAAGACTCGCCTTCCGCCGCGCGCGCTGTCGATTGCGGCGCGAATCGACCCCTAACCGCTCCCCCAGCCGCGGCCACTCGGCGCCCGCGACCAGTCCGACAGCGACCGCGAGCAAGGCGATGTACAGCCAGCTCACGCCGCGAGTCTAGCGCAGGCCCGCCGCCGCCGAACTACCCGGGCTCGAGCGCGTCGACCTTCCGGTGGAGGTAGGCCAGGTACGCCTCCGGATCGAGCGGCCCTCCCACGACGCGTACGAGCAACTCGGGCGGCTCGAAGGCGCGGCCCCAGCGGTGGACGTGCTCCTGCAGCCATTCGCGCAGAGACCCGAACTCGCCGCGTTCGAACTCCCGATCGAGATCGACGAGCTCGCTCGTCGCGCGCTCCCACAGCTGGGCGGCTATGACATTGCCGATCGCATACGTGGGGAAGTAGCCGAAGTCGGAGTCCGACCAGTGGACGTCCTGCAGCACGCCTTCGACCACTCCTGCCGGCTCGACACCGAGGTATTCGCAGAGCTTCGCGTCGAACGCTTCCGGCAGGTCGGCAGGAGCGACCTCGCCCGAGAGCATCTCGCGCTCGAGCTCGAAGCGCAGGACGATGTGGAGCGGATACGTCACCTCGTCGGCATCGACGCGGGTCACGGTCGGCGCGATCCGGTTGAGCGCGCGATGGAAATCCTCCAACCGCACGTCAGCGAGCCGCTCCGGAAACGTCTTCTGCAGTCGCGGGTAGAAGAAGCGCCACGTCGAGAGGCGGCGCCCGACGACGTTCTCCCAGAGCCGGCTCTGCGACTCGTGGAAGGCCGACGAAGCGCCCGCCTGCAGCGGCGTGCGCGCGTACCGCCCGTCGACCTGGCGCTCGTAGAGGCCGTGCCCGAACTCGTGCAGGCACGAGAGGACTCCCGTCAGGTTCTCGCGGTCGAAGCGCGCCGTCAGGCGGACGTCCGCTGCCGCGATCGTCGACGCGAACGGGTGCACGGTGTCGTCGAGCCGCCAGGCGCTGTTGTCCATCCCCCACCGAGACAGCACCTCGAGCGAGAACTCCCGTTGCCGGTCCGGCGCAAAGTCGCCGTGGAGGCAGGAGTCGTCGACCGGCTCCTGGAGCCCGGCCACGAGCGGCACGAGCTCGTCCTTCAGGCGCCCGAAGACGGCCTCCACATCCGCGGTCCGCATACGCGGCTCGTGATCGTCGAGCAGGACGTCATATGCATCCTCGAAAGGCTCGTGACACGCGACGTACTCGTGCATCAGTGCGAGCCGCCGCTCGAGGTGCCGCCGGAGAAGCGCGAAGTCGCCGGCGGCGCGGGCCTCGAGCCAGGCGCGGTAGCCGAGTGACCCGGCCCGGGTCATCTCCGCGCGCAGCTCGCTCGGGACGCGGCGCTTCTTCTCGTAGTCGCGCCGCGCGACGCGGACGACGCTCGCCTCGAACGACTCTCGCTCACTGCTCTCCTCGAGCTCGCCCAGCTCCTCGAGCAGCACGCCGAGTTCGGGCGCCGTGTCGAGCTCGTGTGCGAGGCGGGCGAGCGTCGCGAGCTGCTCGGCCCGCGCAGAGGCGCCGAGCGGCGGCATCTTCGTCTCCTGGTCCCAGCTGAGGAGGGAGGAGACGCGGTGGAGGTCCGAGATCTCGCCGAGGCGCCGAAGCAGCTCGTCGAAGCGGGAACGGAGGTCGGGCACGAGGCCGGAGCCTAGCGCCGCGGTGGCGAAGCTCCCCGGGTTGGACTCGAACCAACAACCCTCCGGTTAACAGCCGGATGCTCTGCTAATTGAGCTACCGGGGATTGGCGGCGGCCATTGTAGCCGCGCTCAGGCGAAGGCTCGGATCTCGTCCCGGAGCTTCGCGAGCGTCTGCTGGAGCTCGACGAGACGCTCACCGTCGGCGCTGGCGAGCTCCCGCTGCAGTCCGCGCTCCCGCAGGCGGAGGAGAAGCTGGCTTGCCGTCTCGAGCGTGATCTCCTCCTCATCCTGTAGCGCGTAGAGCTCGGCGAGCAGCCCGGTCAGCTCACCGTCGGCAGCCTCCTGCCCGAGCAGGTACCCGCGCGCACGCCGGTGCAGCTCGTCGTCGAAGTGATCCGGTCCGAGCAGCTCGAGATCCGGCAGCAGCGACTCGTGACCGGCCACACCGGCAAGGACGCTGCGCTCGAGCCGCTGGCCCGCGTCGAGGAGTCGCGGTGAGATCACACCCGCGGCACTCGACCGCGAGCGCGGCGCGAGCGCCGCCTGCGTCTCCGGCGGCAGGTCGAGAAGGTCGGTCGCGAGACGCCGCGCGTCCATGTGCTCCGGTGAATCCGGCTGCGCGCGCAGGAACGCCTCGATTGCCGTGAACGCCGCGTTACGGTCGGGCGCCTTCCCGTACAGCAGGCGCACGCGGTGCACCGGATAACTGACGGGGCTCGCGAGCTGTCGCTCGAACGCGGCAGGATCGTCGGCCGGGTCCGTACCGGGCTGGAGCGTGACGATCTTGACGTCGAAGCCCTGCGCTACGGCCAGCTCCATGCCGCGCAGCGTCGCGTCCTGGCCGGCAGCGTCGGCGTCGAAGCAGAGGAACAACCGCTTCGTCAGCCGGGCGAGCTCGCGCAGCTGGGCCTCGGTGAGCGCCGTTCCCATCGACGCCACGACGGGCGCGAACTCCGCCTGCCGCAGTGCGATCACGTCGGTGTTTCCCTCGACGACGACGGCCCTGTCCTCGCGCGCGATCGCCTGCCTCGCTGCGTCGAGCCCGTAGAGGAGGTCGCCTTTGCGGAACAGCTCGCCCTCCGGCGAGTTGACGTACTTCGCCTGCAGCGGGTCGTCGTCGTGGAGCTTCCGCGCCTGGAAACCGCGCACGCGGCCCCGCGCGTCGGCGAGGGGGAAGAGGATCCGGCGCTGGAAGTAGTCGTTGCCGCGCCGGTTGGCGAGCCCGACCGCGAGCAGCTCCTCCTGCGCGTAGCCCTCCTGCACAGCGCGGGCGGCCAGCCGTGCACCGCCCGGCGCATAGCCGAGCCGGAACTCGCGGCAGACCTTCTCGCCGAGCCCGCGGGAGGCGAGGTACTCGCGCGCTCCGGCGCCCGCGTCCGAATCCCAGAGCATGCGCGCGTAGAACTCGGCCGCCCGCTCGAGCAGGGCCCGCAGCCGTTCGTCGCGCTGCCGCTTCTGCTCCTGCTCGGGCGACGCCTCCTCGTACTCGAGCTCGACGCCGAACCGCCGCGCGAGCAGCTCGATCGCGCCGACGAAGTCGACGTTCTCGATCTTCTCGACGAAGGTGATCGCGTCGCCGCCCTCGCCGCAGCCGAAGCATTTGAACGTGCCGCGCGCGGGCGAGACCGTAAAGCTCGGCGTGCGCTCCTGGTGAAAGGGACAGAGGCCCTTGTACGTGCCGCCCGACTTGCGAAGGCGGACGACCTCCTCGACGACCGGGAGGATCTCCATCGCCGACTTGACGCGCTCGACCGACTCGTCCTTGATGCGGGTCACGAGTCCAGCTCCGCTGCATACGAGAGCGCGAAGCGGTCGGTCATCCCCGCGAGGTAGTCGGTGGCTTCCTCGACGTCCATCCCGCGCGCGTCGACGAGCTCCTCGAAGATCCGCCGCACCGCCGCTCGCGCGGGGCCGTGGTCTTGGGAGAGGTAGACGCGCTCGAACATGAAGCTGCGGAGCGCGAGCATCGCCTCGCCGACCTCGTCGCTCTGGACGATGTCGCCGGCACGTGCCGAGCATTCGACGACGTCGTGGACGAGCGTGTCGATGCGGCGGGAGCCCGTCTTCCCGAGCAGCGCGATCGGCTCGGACGGCAGCTCGGCGGGATCGAGGTGCCCGGCTCTCACGGCGTCGTCGATGTCGTGGTTGATGTAGGCGAAGCGGTCGACGAGGCGGACGATGCCGCCCTCGAGCGTCTCCGGCTCCTCCGGGCCCGTGTGCTTGAGGATGCCGTCGCGCACCTCCCACGTGAGGTTGAGCCCGCGCCCATCGCGCTCGAGCCGCTCGACGACGCGGAGCGAGTGTTCGTTGTGGCGGAAGCCGGAGCCGCCGCGCTCGCGCAGCAGCTCGTCGAGCGCCTGCTCCCCCGCGTGGCCGAACGGGGGGTGCCCGACGTCGTGCCCGACCGCGACCGCCTCCGTGAGGTCCTCGTTGAGCCGCAGCGCCCGCGCCACCCCGCGCGCGATCCCTGCCGCCTCCAGGGTGTGCGTCAGCCGCGTGCGGAAGTGGTCGCCCTCGGGATCGACGAAGACCTGCGTCTTGTGGCGGAGGCGCCGGAACGCCTTCGAGTGGACGATCCGGTCGCGGTCGCGCTGGAACGGTGTCCGCAGCCGGCACTCCTCCTCCGGGACCTCGCGGCCGCGCGTCTCGTACGAGCGCACTGCGAGCGGCGAGAGCCACTGCTCCTCGTGCTCGCGAACCGCGTCCGCAAAGCCTTCCGCGACCTGTCCGGCGATCTCCGGCATCCTCGGGCCAGCCTAGCCCGGTTGCCGAGGGGCGTGAAGTGGCCTCAACGTCGATACTGCGACGATGCGCCTGCGCCGCCGCACGGCCGACCAGCCCGTTGTCGTCTGCGGCTCCGGCAGCCGCCGGCTGGGCGCCGCGATCTGCGCGGAGCTCGGCGTACAGCCGGCGGTCGCCGAGACCGTCCACTTCAGCGAGGGGACGATCTTCGTCCGGCTGCTGGAGAACGTCCGCGGCCGCGACGTCTACGTCGTCCAGTCGACGATCTACCCCGCGAACGACAACGTCGTCGAGCTTCTCTTCTGGCTCGACGCATGCCGCCGCGCGAGCGCCGCCTCGGTGACCGCCGTGGTGCCCTATTTCAGCTACGGCAAGGGGGACAAGAAGGACGAGCCGCGCGTCTCGATCCGTGCGCGCGTAATCGCCGATGCGA
>VAXA01000051.1 GCA_005883365.1 Actinomycetota bacterium | reverse complement strand
CTCGGCCGAGGATAATCGGCGCGTGGAGTGGCCGCCCGAGTTCTACGCCCTCCGTCGCGGCGAAGGTTGTCCGATGTGTGCCGAGGGACGGCCCGACGAGACCCGGTTCGGCCTGAGGATCTTCGCGGGTGAGGTTGCGGACGCCTATCTGCAGCGCGCGGGGGTCCAGCGCGGCTACACGATCGTGATCTGGCGCGGCCGGCACGTCGCCGAGCCGACCGAGCTGAAGGAGGAGGAGGCGGCGGCGTACTGGCGAGAGCTCCTCGCGGTGGGTCGCGCGCTCGAGCATCACTTCGCTCCGGTCAAGGTCAACTACGACCTGCTCGGAAACTCCCTTCCGCACCTGCACACGCACGTGATGCCGCGCTACGCGGACGACCCGCGCCCCGGCTGGCCGTTTCCGTTCCCCGACGGCGAGCCTCCGCCGCATCCGGAGGCCGAGCTCCGCGCCGACGCCGACGCCTTACGGAGACGCCTCGCGCGCTAGAAGCCGGGCTTGCAGGGCGATTCGCCCAGGCGGGTCTGTGTCGCGGGCTCGAGAGCCTCGAGAGCGTCGAAACAGTCCCGGCAGAGGCCAACCGCGCTCTTCGCCTTGCGGATGAGGAGGGCGCGCTCGTCCACGGGTAGCACCCCGATGGAGAGCAGGAAGCGGTTCAGCAAGAGCTCGAGTTTGAGCGGCCCCTGTTCGTGCACCGTCTTCAGCGGCTGCTCGAGCCGGTGCATGCGGACGATCATGCGCTTCGCCCGCCGGATCACGCGGCGCTGCTTCGCCGAGAGCCTGCACTTCGGCGCCGCGGCCGCGGCCCGCGTCGTGGCCCGCGGATGCGAGCCGCCGCCGCAGCCGGCCGCGAGGGCGAGAATCGCGGCAAGCACCGCACCCGCGACGAGCCTTCGGATCAGATCCGCCAGGCCCCCTCGCGGATGAGTGGGATCCGCCGGCCGCGCGCGTTGACCCCGGTCGCCTCGAGCTCGGGGCTCCCGATCATGACGTCGAGGTGCGTCACTGAGCGGTTGAGGCCGCGAGCAGGGGTTTCCGAACGGGTGCCGCCGAAACCGCTGCCGAACGCGATGTGGGCGGCGGCGTTCTCGTCGAGCAGGGTGTTGTAGTAGATGCGGCCGGTCTGCCCGATGCGCGAGGAAACGTCGACGAGCGCGACCTCGCCGAGCCGCCGCCCCATCCGGTCGGTGTCGATGTAGGCGGCGACGAAGTCGCGGTCGTCGTCCGAGTCGGCCTCGAGCCGCACGAGCCGGCCGTTCGAGAACTCGCCGCGGAGCCCGTGAATCAGCCGGCCGCGGAACGAGAGCGGGAAGGTGCAGCGGAACGTCCCGCTCGTCGCGCGCGGGTGGGGACTCGTGAAGACCTCCTCGGTCGGCATGTTCGACGCCACCGTCTGGCCGTCGACCAGCGTCTCAGGGCCGCCGAGCCAGCGCGTGCCGGTGACGAAGCCGACGTCGAGCTCCGTGCCGGGCCCTCGCAGCTCGAGCCGGGCCAGGCCGAGCTTCGTCAGCCGCGCCGAGCGGCGGTCGAGCGTGCGCAGGTGCTTCGTCCAGCCGCTCGTTCCCTTGCCGTCCTCGTCGGTGAGACGGCAGAAGCGCAGGAGATCACCGGCGAGGCGACGCTTCGCCGTCAGCGGTTTGAGCTTCGGGTAGACCTGGCCCGCCCAGTGGTCGGTGGGCCACGCCGCGATCGTCCAGCGCGCCCGCATGTTGAGCTGCGCGCGCCGCAGGAACGCCAGGTGCTTGGCCATGCGCGAGTAGTCGGTCGCGATCCGCTCCGGCGGGACTCCGTCGAGGTAGCCGGCCTCTCCTTCGCCGATGATGGCGGCGAGTGCGCCGCGCGGCCCGGCGACCTCACGCCAGCGGCGCCGCGACCACGGCGAGAGCGAGCCGATTGCGTCGTCGGCGCCGTGCAGCAGCCGCGCCCGCATAACGAGCGGGTCGGCGGTGACGACGTCGACGCCCTGGACGACGAGCGAGTCTCCCTCCCCGATGCCGAGCGAGGCGTCCACGATCGCGTCGGCGTAGCGCGCGAGCGACTCGGGCGGAAGCAGCGGTTCGTGCGCCATCTGCAGGCGTCTCCCCTGGGCCGAAGCGTCGCTCGGATCAGCGAGCCGCTTCGAGCGCCTCCGCGACCGTGTCGTGGACGAGGAAGTGGCGGTCGAGGCCGGACACCTCCAAGGCCCGCCGGGTCTCGAGCCCCGGGGCCGCGAGACGGAAGCTGCTGCGGTCGGCCATCCTCGAGCGCGCCTCGATCAGCACGCCGAGGGCGGTCGAGTCTATGAACCGGACTTCCTCGAGGTCGACGACCAGCGCCGCCGGCTCTGCCGCGCAGGCGTCGAGCAGCGCGCTTCGCACCTCCTCGGCGTTGTAGAGGTCGAGCTCACCCGCGAGCGAGACGACGACCGTGCCGTCCCGGCGGTCTACTCCGGTGACCGCCGATTCGCGGCCTCCGGAAACCCCGGTATCCGGTGTGCCGGCGTCAGTCAAGGTCTTCTTCCTCCTCTTCGCTCCATAGGGGCCGCGCCAACCGCGCGGCCATTCAAGCAAGAATGCTCGCGTGGAGCTCGCCGAGATCGCAGCGCGTGCCGCCGGCGAGAACTTCCCGGTCGGGTCGGTGCTCTTTCCGCGCTCGTTGCGACCGCACATCCGTGCGCTCTACTGCTACGCGCGGCTCGTCGACGAGCTCGGCGATGCTTACGAGGGCGACCGGCTCGCAGCCCTCGACGAGCTCGAGCGCGAGGTGGATGCAGCTTTCGCCGGCGAGGCGGCGTGGCCGGTGTTGCGGAACGTGCAGCCGACGATCCGCGAATTCGATCTGCCGCGCGAGCCGTTCCTGCGCCTGATCGAGGCGAATCGCATGGACCAGTGGGTGAGCGCGTACGGGACGTGGGCGGAGCTGCAGCACTACTGCGTCCACTCGGCCGACCCCTGCGGCCGGCTCGTCCTCGGCGTCCTGCGCCGGCTCGACGACCCCGAGCTCGTCGCGGCGAGCGATTCCGTCTGCACCGGGCTCCAGCTCGTGAACTTCCTCCAGGACGTGCCCCGAGACCTCGAACTCGGGCGCATCTACCTGCCCGCGGACGACCGTCGCACCTTCGGCGACCCGCCGCTCGACCGGCCGACGGAGGAGTTGCGCGGACTGTTGCGGTTCGAGGCGCAGCGCGCGGCGGAGCTGCTCGCTGCGGGAGAGGAGCTGCGTGTGCGGATCGGGGGCCGGCTCGGCCGGGGCGTCGCGCTCTTCGCCCGTGGGGGGCTGGCCGCGCTCGACGCGCTCGAGTCGGCCGGCTGGGACATCTTCAGCGGCCGCCCGCGGCCGTCGCGTGCCCGCCTGGCCCGAGAGGCTGCGCTCGTGCTCGTGCGATGAGCGTTCAGGAGGCGTACGCCGAGGTCGAGCGCGTCACGCGGCGCGAGGCCAAGAACTTCGCCTACGGGATCATGGTGCTGCCGCGGGGGAAGCGACAGGCGATCGCCGCGATCTACGCCTTCGCGCGCAGGGTGGACGACGTCGCGGACGGCGACCTGCCGTCCGAGGAGAAGCGGGCTCGGCTCGAGGAGCTTCGGGCGGAGCTCGACGGAGACTCCGCCCATCCGGTGTTCGTGGCGCTGCGCGATGCGCGCGAGCGCTTCCGCATCCCGCGCGAGCCTCTGGCAGCGCTCGTGGACGGCGGCTTGCAGGATCTCGAGCAGTGCACGTATGCGGATTTCGACGAGCTGCGCGGCTACTGCGAGAAGGTCGCAGGCGCCGTCGGGCTCGCCTGCGTGCCGGTCTACGGCTCCGACGACACGGAGCACGCCATGACGCTCGGCATCGCGCTCCAGCTGATCAACATCATTCGCGACGTCGACGAGGACCGGCGGCTCGGGCGGGTCTACTTGCCGCAAGACGAGCTCGCCGCGTTCGCCGTGGAAGAGCTCGCTCCGTCACCGGAGTTCCGGGAGCTGATGGCCTTCGAGGCCGAGCGGGCACGGACCTATCTCGCCGAGGGGCTGCGCCTGCTCGAGTCGCTCGACCGCCGCAGCGCGCTCTGCGTCGGCACGTTCGCCGGTCTGTACCGCGAGACGCTCGACCGGATCGAGGCCCGCGGGTTCGACGTGTTCGGCGAGAAGCCCCGGCTTTCGACGCCGCGCAAGCTCGCGGTCGTGGCGAAGGGACTCCTGCCGTGAAGGTGGCGGTCGTAGGAGGGGGCCTGGCCGGCCTCGCGGCGGCGCTCGACCTCGCCGACGCGGGCCATGCCGTAACGGTGCTCGAGGCACGGCCGACGCTGGGCGGCGCCGTGCAGACGTTGCCCGAGCGCGAGGGCGACCCCGAGCCGCCCCCCGACAACGGGCAGCACATCGCGCTCGGCTGTTTCACCGAGTACCTCCGCTTCCTCGACCGGATCGGCGAAGTGGGCTCGTACCTCCGCACGCGGCTCGCGCTGCCGGTGCTCGGCGAGGACGGCACGGTCGCGGCGATCGAGCCGCGCCTTCGCGCACTGCTCGCATACCGACACTTGAGCTTCCGGGATCGGGTCCGGCTTCCCGTAACCACCCTGCGACTGCGCTCAGCGCAGTCGGAACCGAACGAGAGCTTCGGACACCTGCTCAGGCGACTGGGCGAAACCGACGAATCCGTCGACCGCTTCTGGGACGTGTTCGTTCGCCCGGCGCTCAACCTCCGCTGCGACGAGGCCGACGCCGGCGCGGGGCTCTTCACCGTCCGCACCGCGCTGCTCGGCCCGCGGGCGAACAGCGACCTCATCCTCCCGACGAGGCCGCTCGGCCGGATGCACGGCGACGCAGCGGGAGCGGCGCTCGAGACCGCCCGCGCGACCGTCCTCACCGACGCGCGCGTCTCCTCGCTCGAGGAGCTCGATGCGGATGCCGTCGTCGTGGCGGTGCCGCCGCCGGAGAGCGCGCGCCTGCTCGGGGAGCCCGAGCCGGCCCTCGAGGACTCGCCGATCGTCAGCGTCCACCTCTGGTTCGACCGCCCGCTGCTCGACCGGCCGCTCGCCGCGCTGCTCGGCTCGGACGCGCACTGGGTCTTCGACCGCGGCGCGCTCACCGGGAGCCGGCCGGAGCGAGGGCAATACCTCACCGTCGTCTCGAGCGGTGTGCCGGAGCTGCTCGAGGTGCGCGGGCGCGAGCTCGTCGACCGCATCGCGGCCCAGCTCACCGCGCGGCTCGGAGAGGGGGAGCTGCTCTGGTCGCGCGTGAGCAGGGAGCCGTACGCAACCGTCGCGCTCCGCCCCGGAGTGCGGCGACCGGGCGTCGAGACCTCCCACCCCAACGTCGTCCGCGCGGGCACGTGGACCGACACGGGCTGGCCGGCGACG
>VAXA01000053.1 GCA_005883365.1 Actinomycetota bacterium | reverse complement strand
AGAAACCCGGCCGGCCGGGTGGTGGAATCGAGACGCATGACGCTCGCTCCCGTTCCGACCCCGGCTGCCGTCCCGGGCGACGTCCCCCCGCAAAACCTCGAGGCCGAGGAGTCGGTTCTCGGCGCGATGATGATCTCGCCGGGCGCGATCGCGGCCGTCAGCGAGATCCTCGACGCGGGCGACTTCTACCGCGAGTCGCACGCGAGGATCTACCGCGCAGCGCTCCAGCTGTACGGCAAGAACGAGCCGGTCGACGCGATCACGCTCACGAACGAGCTCGAGCAGCGTGGCGAGCTGGAGGAGATCGGCGGCCGCGTCCGCCTGCACGAGCTGGCCCGGCTCGTGCCGGCCACCGCCAATGCGCGCCACTACGCGGAGATCGTCCGCGAGAACGCGACGCTGCGCGGTCTGATCCGCGCCGGCGGCGAGATCGCGCAGCTCGGCTGGGAGCGCGAGGGCGAGCCGGAGGAGCTCGTCGCGCGCGCCGAGCAGCTCGTCTACGACCTCGGCGAGCGCCGCGCCCAGGGCGAGCTCGTCCTCTTCAAGGACACCCTCGTCGAGACGTTCCAGCGGATCAGCCACCTCTACGAATCTGGCGCCGAGGTGACGGGGCTCGCGAGCGGCTTCAAGGATCTCGACCGGATCACCGCCGGCTTCCAGCCCGCGAACCTCGTGATCATCGCCGCCCGCCCGTCCATGGGAAAGAGCGCCTTCGCCCTCGAGATCGCCAACCACGTCGCCGTCGACCAGCAGACGCCGTGCGCGTTCTTCAGCCTCGAGATGTCGCGGCAGGAGGTCGCCCAGCGGCTGATCTGCTCACGGGGCAAGGTCGACGCCCACCACATCCGCACCGGCAAGCTGTCGAAGGACGACTGGCCGCGGCTCACACAGGCGTGCGGCCAGCTCGAGTCGGCGCCGCTCTTCGTCGACGACACGCCGGCTCTCAGCCTGCTCGAGCTCCGCGCCCGCGCGCAGACGCTGAAGCGACGCGAGCCGAACCTCGGCCTCGTCGTCGTCGACTACCTCCAGCTGATGACGACGGGCCGCAGCGAAGAGAGCCGGCTGCAGGAGGTGTCCTCTATCTCCCGCGGACTGAAGGAGATCGCGAAGGATCTCGACCTGCCCGTGGTGGCGCTCTCCCAGCTCAACCGCTCGCCGGAGCAGCGGCACGACAAGCGCCCGATGCTGTCCGACCTGCGCGAGTCCGGCTCGATCGAGCAGGATTCCGACCTCGTCATGTTCCTCTACCGCGAGGAGTACTACGAGCGCGACGAGACCGACGACAGCAACAAGGGCGTGGCCGAGGTGATCGTCGCGAAGCACCGCAACGGCCCGACCGGCGACTTCAAGGTCGCCTTCATCAGCAAGTACGCGAAGTTCGCCAGCCTTGCCCACTAGCCTCACAGCGAAGTGCCTCGGCTGCGGGCGGGAGTTCGCGACCGAGCAGGTCGTCCTCCTCGGCCAGACGTTCGCCGCCGAGCGCTACTGCGACTTCTGCCGCGAGCAAGAGAAAGTACGAGACGAGGGGCGCCGGGCCGACGAGCGGTGGACCCGCGTGCAAGTCCCCTCCGCCTACGACGGCTGCACCTTCGAGAACTTCGAGCCCGTGCCGGACACGCGCAACGCGCTCGCCGTCTGCCGGCAGTGGACGAAGGAGTTCCGGGCGGGCACGGACCTGCGGCAAGGCCTCTTGCTGCGCGGCGAACCGGGCGCGGGCAAGACGCACCTCGCGGTCGCGATCCTGCGCGAGGTGGTCTGGAGCGACCGCGAGCCCAAGCCGACCGCGCTCTTCCTCAACGTGCCCGACTGGCTGAACGCACTCCGCGAGAGCTACGGCGACGGCGAGCCTCCTCCCAACCCGAGCGGGTACGACCTCGTCGTCCTCGACGACCTTGGAGCCGAGGACTGGTCGAGCTGGGCGCGCGACCGTATCTACAACCTCGTCAACCAGCGCGAGCAGCAGCGGCGGCTCGTGATCGTGACGACGAACCACGAGTGGCGGGAGCTGGCCGGCCGCGTCGGCGGCCCCACCGCGAGCCGCCTGCGCCGCCTCGCGCGCGAAGTCCACGTGGACGCCCGGACCGATTACCGCGAGCGAGAAGCCGCCTGAGCCCGCGAGCGACCGCCGCCAAGGTTCACCCCTTGGTCCGAAACTAGGCCAAAGGCCGGAGGCTAAGACACCGCGTAGCGGGGGCTTAGCCGGAGGGCGGACTGCGCTCGCGCCGGCCTCCGCCGCGCGCGAGCGCACCAGGCAGCCACCTCGTCCAGAGCATCGAAAGGCAAAGACAGCACGGAGCGTCCGCGAGACCGCGCTCTCGCGGACGCGGAGTTCCCTTTCGCAGCGAGCGGGTGCGCACCACCCGCGAGCTATCTTCCGGGCGTGCCCGCCACCGTCATCGTGGGCGCGCAGTGGGGCGACGAGGGGAAAGGCAAGATCGTCGACCTGCTCGCCCAGCACTCCGACGTCGTCTGCCGCTACCAGGGCGGCCCGAACGCCGGCCACACGATCGTCGTCGGCGACGAGACGTACAAGATCCGAGCGCTGCCGAGCGGAGTCGTCCGCGGCAAGCCGTGCGTGATCGGCAACGGCTGCGTCGTCGATCCGGAGGTGCTGATCGCCGAGCTCGACGAGTTCGAGCGGCGCGGCCACCCCTCCTGCGAGGTCTACCTCTCCGGCAACGCCCACCTGATCATGCCCTGGCATCTGGCGATCGACCAGGCGAGCGAGCGGCGGCTCGGCAAGCTCGCGATCGGGACGACGCGGCGCGGGATCGGCCCCTGCTACGCCGACAAGGCGATGCGCCTCGGCATCCGCGTCCAGGACGTGCTCGACGCGAAGATCCTGCGCCAGAAGATCGAGGTCGCGCTCGCCGAGAAGAACCTCTGGCTCGAGCGCGTCTACGAGACGGAGCCCTTCGACCTCGAGACGGTCGCGGCGAAGTACGAGGGCTATGCGCAACGCTTGCGGCCTCTCGTCGCGGACACGTCCCTCTACGTCGACCGGGCGCTGCGCGACGGGAAGGACGTGCTGTTCGAGGGAGCGCAGGCGACGCTGCTCGACCTCGACCACGGAACGTATCCCTTCGTCACCTCCTCGAATCCGGTCGCAGCCAGCGCGGCTACCGGAGTCGGGATCGGCCCCCAGCGCATCGACCGAGTGGTCGGCGTCGCGAAGGCGTACGTGACGCGCGTCGGCGAGGGCCCGTTCCCGTCGGAGATCGAAGGCGACGAGCAGGCACGGATGCGCGAGCTCGGCGCCGAGTACGGGACCGTGACCGGCCGCGAGCGGCGCTGCGGCTGGCTCGACCTCGTCGCCCTCCGCTACGCGGTGCGCGTGAACGGCATCGACCACCTCGCACTGACGAAGCTCGACGTCCTCTCCCATTTCGCCGAGCTGCCGGTGTGCATCCGCTACCGAACGCCGGACGGCGTCGAGATGGGCGACTTCCCGGCGCACCAGAGCGACTTCCACGCGGCGCGGCCGGTGTACGAGGTGCTCGAGGGCTGGAACGAGCCGCTCGACGGCTGCTCCTCCGTCGCGGAGCTTCCGGCCGCCGCGCGCGGCTACGTCGAGTTCGTGGAGCGCGAGCTCGACGTCGAGGTGATGCTCGTCGGCACGGGAGCCGAGCGCTCCTCCGTGCTCACGCGGGCGTAACCGCAGTGGCGAAGGCGCGCGCGCCGAGCTCGAAGGGCCCGGACGGGCTGCCGAGCTGGCGGAAAAGCTCGGCGTGGGCGTGCTCCCGCTGCTCGGAGTCGAGCGAGGCGACCCATTGCCCGGCGGGGCCGACGCGCCGATCCATCGCCTGCCAGAACTCGTCGAAGTCCCGGTAGCCGGCGGTCACGTCCAGCTCTGCGGCCTCGACCTCGCCGTACGGGGCGAGCAGGTCGCGCAGCTCTGGTGCCGACCGGTAGCGGCGTGGCTCGGTCGCGCCCGGCGCACCGATCGCTGCCGCCGCCCGGTCGATCGCAGCGAACATGTCCACCTCCGCGACGCCCCACATGCAGACCGCAACGCGCCCCGCAACCCGCGCCATCTCGCCGACCGCGGCCGGCGCGTCGGACAGGAAGGCGACGACGAGCTGCGCGAGCGCCACGTCGAACTCCTTGTCCGCGAAAGGAAGCTCCTCGGCCGGGGTCTCGTGGACCTCGACGTCCGGGAACCGCTCGCGCAGCACCGCGGCGAACTCCGGTGAGGGCTCTTCCGCGACGACAGTCGCGCCACGGGCGCGGAGCTCGGCGGTCAGCGCGCCGGTGCCGGCGCCGACGTCGAGCACGCGCGCCCCCTGCCCCACGCCGGCGAAGTCGGCGAAGAGCGCGGCCAGGGTCGTCGAGTTGCGGCCCATGAAGTCGTCGTAGGCGTCTCCGCCGACGCGGAAGGCGTCACTCATGGAGCGAGCGTATCGAGGTCGGATCGCGTGTTCACGTTCGCGAGAACCGAGGGGTCGAGCTCGACGGGGGCGGTGTCCAGGCCGTCGAGGACCGTCCGCAGACGCCGCTCACCCGTCTCGAACGCCGGCAACGCCGACCGTGCGACGGCGCATGGAAGCGGGCCTGCCTGGGCGACGGCCGCGTCGCGACAGACGTCGGCGAGCAGTCGCAGCGCGTCCGGCGTCAGGAGAGGCATGTCCACGGGGATGACGACCGCGACGTCGCGCGTCGCGTCGCGCAGGCCGGCGGCGATCGCAGCGACCGGGCCGGTTCCTTCGTCCTCCAGCGCCGGGAACGGGAGGCCCTCGAGCCGGCCGACGGCGATCCTCTCCCCGCAGACCTCGGCGAGAAGGGCCCATGCCCGCTCTGCGAGCGTCGCCCCCTCGAACTCTGCGAACGCCTTGGGCGACCCGAAGCGGCTGCTCGCGCCGCCGGCAAGCAGGATCCCCGTCAGCCGCTGATCCGCCACGACTCCGTGTAGACGTTGACGGAGCCGCCGCGGACGAAGCCGCAGAGCGTGACGCCGCGGTCCGCGGCGAGGTCGACGGCGAGGCTCGACGGCGCGCCGACGGCGACGAGGACCGGACAGCCGGCGACGGCGGCCTTCTGGACGAGCTCGAACGAGAGCCGGCCGCTCACGCAGAGCACATGCCGGGCCAGCGGCAGCAGCTGCTCCCGGTAGGCCCAGCCGATGACCTTGTCCATCGCGTTGTGCCGGCCCACGTCCTCACGCACGCACAACGGCTCACCGGCGGCGGAGAAGAGGCCCGTCGCATGCAGGCCGCCCGTCGCCTCGAAAGCCGCCTGCGCCTCGCGCAGCCGGTCGGGCAGGGATGCGACGACCGCCAGCGGCAGCTGCAACTCGGATTCGACCCGCGGCGCCTCGACCGCGATCGCTTCCAGCGCGCCCTTTCCGCAGACGCCGCAGGAGGAGGAGGTGTAGAAGCTGCGCTGCAGACGCGCGGGATCGAAGCCGGGGGCATCGACCTCGACCCGATTCGCGGCGAGATCGTCGGGCAGACGCGCTTCACGCGGCTTCAACCCCTCGGACAGACAGAAGCCGAGCGCGAGCTCCTCGTCGTGTCCCGGCGTCCGCATCGTGACGGCGACGGGCCGCCCCGCGATCCGGATCTCGAGCGGCTCCTCGACGGCTACCCGGTCGCGCTCGGTCGCGCCGGCCGGAAGCCGGAGGACGTCGACCGCTGCGGCCGAGTAGGGCGGCGCGTCCATCAGCGGACGCAGCGTAACGGCGCTGTCAGGCTTCTTCCGTATCAGCGGCGCCGAGATCGGCGTCGGCGGTGGCGCGGATCGTGAGGAGGTGGGCGAAGACGGCGCGGTAGCCGTTGATCGCGGCGGCGACGTCGCCCGGCGAGAGCTCGCCGGAGTCTCGCTCCGCCGCCTGCGTGATCTCGTGCGCGGCGAGATACTCCGTCACGACCTCCCGTTCGTCGCCTTCCCGGGCCACGGGGTCGGTCAGGTCATAGCCGCTCTCCTCGAGCATCCGCGCCACGAGGCCGTCGAGCTCCGGAAGGGCGGCGGCAGGATCCTCGCGGAGGTCGTCCTCCAGCGCCTGCCACTCGCTCTCCCACTCGTGGCGATCCAGTCCGGGCTCGTACATCGCAGGAATCCTGCGCTTACGGTGGCTCCTTCAAACGTGTCATAGGATCGGCGCGTGAGGGTGCTCGTCGTCGGGTCGGGGGGTCGCGAGCATGCGATCGCCTGGTCGCTCTCCCGCAGCGACAGCCTCGACGAGCTGCACGCCGCTCCCGGCAACCCGGGAATCGCAGCGCTCGCCCACTGCCATCCCGTCCGCGCCGACGACCACGGTGCGCTCGTCTCGCTTGCGCGTGAGCTCCGGATCGACCTCGTCGTCGTCGGCCCCGAGGCGCCTCTCGTCGCGGGCCTCGCCGACGAGCTGCGCCACCGCGGCATCGCCGTCTTCGGCCCGAGCGCGGCGGCGGCGCGCATCGAAGGCTCGAAGTCCTTCGCGAAGGAAGTCATGGACGCCGCCGGCGTTCCCACCGCCCGCACGCTGCCGATCGCGCAGCCGCCGTGCGTCATCAAGCTCGACGGGCTCGCCGCCGGCAAGGGAGTCTGGGTCTGCCGCTCCAAGGACGAGCTCAACTCGGCACTCCAGGTCATCCAGGCGTTCGACCAGCCGTTCCACGTCGAGGAGCTCCTCGAGGGGCCGGAGCTGTCGGTCTTCGCCGTAGCCGCCGGCGAGGCCGCCGTCGCCTTCCCGCCCGCCCGCGACTACAAGCGGATCGGCGACGGCGACAGCGGCCCGAACACCGGCGGAATGGGCTCCTTCTCGCCGCTCCCCGACGTCGCCGACGAGGAGGCGCCAGAGATCCTCGAGACGGTGCACGTACCCGTGCTCCGGGAGCTCGCCCGCCGCGGCACGCCGTTCCAGGGCCTCCTCTACGCCGGGCTGATGCGGACGGAGGACGGGGTGCGCGTGATCGAGTTCAATTGCCGCTTCGGCGATCCCGAGACGCAGTCGCTCCTCCCCCGGCTCGAGAGCGACCTCGTGCCGCTGCTCGCAGGCGACCTCTCGCAGGATCTGGAGCTCGCGGATCGCGCGGCGGTGACCGTGGTGCTCGCCGGAGGTGACTATCCCGCTCGCGACGACAAGGGCACGCCGATCGAGGGAGTCGAGGCGGCCGAGGCGACAGGGGCGCTCGTCCTCCACGCGGGAACGGCTCTGCACGACGGGAGGCTCGTCACGAACGGCGGCCGCATCCTCGACGTCGTCGGCCTCGGCGCGACGGTCGAGGAGGCGCGAAGCGCTGCCTACGACGCGGCGGCGCGCATACATTTCGCCGGCATGCAGCACCGCTCCGACATCGCCGCTGATGCCTGAGGGACCGCGCGTCGGGATCCTCGTCGGCTCGGAGTCCGACCGCGAGCGGATGGAGAGCGCGACCGCGCTCCTCGATGAGGCCGGCGTCGGTTACGAGTTCGAGGTGCGGTCGGCCCACCGCACGCCGGACGCCGTCGCGGAGTACGCACGAACCGCTCGCGACCGCGGCCTGCGCGTGCTCATCTGCGGCGCGGGCCTGTCGGCCGCGCTTCCCGGCGCGGTGGCCGCGCAGACGGACCTGCCCGTGATCGGCGTCCCGCTCCGCTCGAGCCTCAGCGTGCTCGACGGCCTCGATGCGCTGCTCGCGATTGCGCAGATGCCGCCCGGCATTCCGGTCGCGACGGTCGGCGTCGACAACGCCCGCAACGCCGCAGCGCTCGCGCTCCGCATCCTGCGGGCCTAGAGCGATCCGGTCAGCCGATGATGTTGGTGCCGCGGCCGGGCAGAAGGGCGTGGCCGATCCCGTGAGCTTCGAGCGCATGCGCGAGGACGCGGTGCGCCGCGTGCGGCCGTAGCCCACAGTTGCAGCTCCGCGTGCCCTGCGTCATCACGCCCGCGAAGCGGACGTCCCGGTGGTAGAGGCCGTGGGCGATCCGGGCGAGCTCCGCCCATTCCCGCGCCATCGCGGAGTTGTAGATCTCGGGCAGCGCCTTCGTGTGGCGGATGCCGCCGGCGACGTACCACGCCTGGCGCGCGCTCCAGATCGCGCCGACGCCGCCGTCGAGCGAGCCGTAGTCGTAGAGGGAGTGCCCGTGCACCGCCGCGCGGAAGCCGTGGAAGAACTGCTTCGTCTTGTGGAAGCGCGGATCCCAGGCGGGCTCGGCGTCGTCGGCGGCGCCGGCCTCGACATGGCCTACCAGCCCGTGCCGGCGGAGGATGCGCCCGAGCTTGTTCGTCGCTCGGGCCCAGCGGACGCCGGCCACGTAGGCGCTCGGCACCGCCGGGTGGTAGTTGCTCGTGCCGCGCGCGAGCGTGATGGACGCAGTCGAACGCTTCGGCAGGCAGGACACGTAGCCCCGGGCGTAGCCGACCATCCCCGTCGTGATCTGGTGGTTGAGCGCGAAGTGGCCCGAGAAGAGGATCGTTCCGTAGCCGTGCCGCTTGAACGCCGGCTTGCCGAAGTCGAGGACCACCACGCCGCTCTCGTGCCGTCGCGCGGCCGAGCACCCTTGCTCGGCGAGGACCCACGGCTTCGTGGTGTGCTCGTAGATCGAGGTCGTCCCTCGCAGGCGCTGCACCGGCCGGGGCTGCCGCTTAGGGGCGTGCCGGACCTTCGCATGACGAGGCGACTTCGGGTCGCGCGGGAGCTCCTGGAGCGCCTTCAGCCACTCGCGCGGGTGCGGCGCGAAGCTCGGGATGAGACTCGGCGTGCTATGGGCGCGCGTGTTGCCCCGACTTGGGCTGGGCCCCTTCGCCGGATGGTTGAGGGCGAGCGCGGCGCCCGCGCCGGCGAGGACGGCCGCCAGAGCAGCAACGACGGAAAGACTGTACCTCTCCAAAAACACCTTCCTACAGATTTCGCGGGGTAAAGCCGCGCCAGAGTAGCGTCGCCTTTCGCTAGTCGCCGTCCCCCGTTCGAGGGAGGGGGCGCCGGCGGACGGGCGCTCTAGACTGGAGCCGTGATCGCCCGCTACTCCCGCCCGGCCATGGCCAGGATCTGGTCGGACGAGGGGAAGCTCGCCGCGTGGCTCGAGGTCGAGCTCGCCGCCACCGCGGCCTGGGCCGAGCTAGGAGTGGTGCCGGGCGCCGCGGCGGCGCGGATCGCGCAGGCGACCCCGCCGGCGGCCGAGCGGGTGGCCGAGCTCGAGGCGACGCTCCAACACGACACGGCGGCTTTCGTCGATGCCGTCGCCGAGCAGCTCGGGGAGGAGGGTCGCTGGTTCCACTACGGTCTCACGTCCTCCGACGTGGTCGACACCGCGCTCTCGCTCCAGGTGCGCGAAGCCGGCACGTTGATCCTCGGCGGGCTCGACCGCGCCTTCGCAGCGGTATCGGCGCGGGCCCACGAGCACCGCGAGACCCTCCAGATCGGCCGCACACACGGCGTCCATGCCGAGCCGACGACGTTCGGGCTGAAGCTCGTCGGTTGGGCCTTCGAGCTCGCCCGCGGCCGTGAGCGCATCGCGCGGGCGCTCGAGGGGATCCGCGTCGGCAAGCTCTCTGGCGCTGTCGGCACGTACGCCGCGACCGATCCGGAGCTCGAGCGGCTCGCCTGCGAGCGGCTCGGCCTCGAGCCGGCGCCGACGTCGACCCAGATCATCCAGCGCGACCGGCACGCCGAGCTCCTGACGGCGCTGGCGGTCGTCGCCTCCTCTCTCGACGCCTTCGCTCTCGAGGTCCGGCATCTCGCGCGCACCGAGGTGGGCGAGGTGCAGGAGCCGTTCGGCCGCGGCCAGAAGGGCTCGTCGGCGATGCCGCACAAGCGGAACCCTGTCGTCGCCGAGCGGATCTGCGGGCTCGCCCGGGTCGTCCGCGCCTGCTCCCTCATCGGCCTCGAGAACGTCGCGCTCTGGCACGAGCGCGACATCTCCCACTCCTCGGCCGAGCGGGTTGCCATCCCCGACGCGTTCCTCGCGCTCGACTACATGCTCGACCGCTTCGCCTGGCTCGTGGAGGGCCTCATCGTGCGGCCCGAGCGGATGCGCCGCAACCTCGAGGCGAGCCACTTCCTCTTCTTCAGCCAGCGCGTCCTCAACGCGCTCGTCGAGTCCGGGCTCGCGCGCGACGACGCGTACCGCCTCGTACAGCGTGCGGCCATGCGCGCGTGGGAGGAGGAGCTCGACTTCCGCGAGCTCTGCCGCACCGACGAGGAGATGGCGTCGCGCGTCGACCTCGGCTCGGCGTTCGACCTCGGCGCCTACACACGCCACGTCGACACCGTCTTCGCCCGTCTCGAAGCTCTCAAGGAGGAGCCACTACATGCCTGAGACCCACATCGCGTCCGGGAAGATCCGCGAGGTCTACTCCATCGACGACGAGCGCCTGCTGCTCGTCGCCTCCGACCGGATCTCGACCTTCGACGTCGTCCTGCCGACCGAGATCCCGGACAAGGGCCGAGTCCTGACCGGTCTCTCCGGCTACTGGTTCACGGTCCTCGCGCCGATCGTGCCGAACCACATGCTCGACATCCGTGACGACGGCCGCTCGATGGAGTGCCGCCGGCTCGAGATGCTCCCGATCGAGTGCGTCGTGCGCGGCTATCTCGCGGGCTCGGGGTGGAAGGACTATCGCGCGAGCGGCGAGGTGTGCGGGCACCGGCTGCCCGGAGGACTGCGCGAGTCGAACCGGCTCCCCGAGCCGATCTTCACGCCGGCGACAAAGGCGCAGGAGGCGCACGACGAGAACATCACGCGCGAGCAGGCAGCCGAGCTCGTCGGCGGGGAGCGGCTCCGCGAGGTCGAGGAGGTCTCGCTCCGGCTCTACACGGCCGCGGCCGAGCACGCGCTGCGCGCGGGGATCATCATCGCCGACACGAAGTTCGAGCTCGGCCTCGACCCCGACGGCAACCTCGTCCTCGGCGACGAGGCCCTGACCCCCGACTCGTCGCGCTTCTGGCCCGCCGACTCGTACGAGCCGGGCCGCGCGCAGGACAGCTTCGACAAGCAGTACGTCCGCAACTACTGCGAGACGACCGGCTGGGACAAGACCGAGCCGGGCCCCGAGCTCCCGGCGCACGTGGTGCAGGTCACGCGCGCGAAGTACCACGAGGCGTTCGAGCGCCTGACGACGATCCCGTTCCCGGCCTATCTCGACGATCCGAGCACGGTTCTCGGGTGAAGGCCACGGTCTTGGTGCGGCCGAAGCCCGGCATCCTCGATCCGCAGGGCGAGGCCGTCGGCTCAGCGCTCGGCCACCTCGGCTTCGAGGTGCGGGACGCCCGTGTCGGGAAGGTGATCGACCTCGAGGTCGAAGCGACGGACGCGGCGGCGGCGAAGGCGCAGGTGGAGCAGATGTGCGAGCGGCTGCTCGCGAACCCGCTGATCGAGTCGTACGAAGTGGAGATCGTTGGCGAGTCCGCAGCCTAGGATCGGCGTCGTTACCTACCCGGGGTCGCAGGACGACCGGGACGCGCTCTGGGCGCTCGCCGCGCTGGACGCAGAGGCGGTGGCAGTCTGGCATGACGAGCGCGAGCTGCCGGATCTCGACGCAGTCGTCGTCCCCGGAGGCTTCTCGTATGGCGACTACCTCCGCTGCGGCGCGATCGCGCGTTTCTCGCCGGCGACGGCCGCCGTGCTCGAGTTCGCGGCTGCGGGCGGGCTGGTGCTCGGGATCTGCAACGGCTTCCAAATCCTCTGCGAGGCGGGACTGCTGCCGGGGGCGCTCGTGCGCAACGAGTCGCTCCGCTTCGTCTGCCGGGACGTGCGTCTGACAGTCGAGCGTGACGACCTGCCCTTCACCGGCCGCTGCTCAGCCGGGCAACAGCTCGTCCTCCCGGTCAAGCACGGCGACGGGCGCTACCTGCCGCCGCCGGATCTGGATCCCACCCAGGTCGTGCTTCGCTACGTCGACAACCCGAACGGATCCGTCGAGGACATCGCCGGGGTGTGCAACGAGGCGGGGAACGTCATGGGGCTGATGCCGCATCCGGAGCACGCCGTCGACCCGCTGCTGGGCTCGGACGACGGCGCGCTGCTCCTTGCCTCACTCGTCGATGCCGCCCGCGACCGGGTGCTCGCCGCGATCTGAGCTGCGGCGAGCCCGAAGCGATCTAGCTCCCCAGAGCGAGCGCCTCCGCGAGCGCCGGATGCTGGGCGAGCGCGGCCTTCAGCCGTCCAATGTCCCGCTCCCGGAGCGTCACCGGCCCCCGCGTGCCGCCGCCCGCCCCGGCATAGGAGAAGCGGACGAGCCGCTCGCCTTTCGCCGTCTCGAGCAGCTGCACCTTCGACGAGAACCGCTTGGTCCCCGCCTGCTGCGGGACGGTCAGCTCCTCCACGAGATCCGCAGGTCCCCACGGTGTCGCCGCCCTTGCCATGACGAGGAAGCTAGCGGGGAAGGCGTGACGGGTTCGTCACGCCTTCCCGTCGGGGGATGGGAACTCAGCCGAGCTTCGAGGCGCAGGGGTCGAGGTAGACGTCGTCTACCTGCCATGTCCCCGAGCTCGCCGTCGAGGTGAGTACCACCTGCGCCGAGGTCGTCAAGACGGGTAGCGCGAGCGACGAGAGCACACGCTGCGTCGGCTGCCAGCTCGAGTAGCTGCCCGGAGAGAGGCTCCCGACGTTGAGCACCTCCGTGAGGTTCCCGAGGAGCCCGCGGAAGACGACCTGCACGCGGAGCGAGCCGTTAGCGGCCGAACTGTGCGCGAACAGGCGAACCCACGGGTCGAGCAGGTTGACGGGCAGAGTCGAGCTTTGCGCCGTCGCGCCCGGGCCGAGCTGGAGCGCGTGTGTACCGGAACCCGATACGTGCCACGGCTCGTTGCCGGTGACGACCGAGGCCTTTCCGCTCAGCGTCCATTTCGTAGCGCCGCTCTCGAAGCCGAGATTCGGGAACGCACAGTAGGCGGACGAGTCGCCCCAAGCCTTGAACGGATACGTCGTCGTCCCGCACGGGGGCAGGAGCCCGCCGAGGAGACCGCCGGAGGAACTGGCGGAAGCGGCCGGCACAGCGAGTCCGGTCGCCGCTAGGACAACCGCGAGAACAAACCACAGACGAATCCCTTTGCCGCACATCAGACACCTCGCCAGAGCCGCAGGAACGAACGAGGGTTTGTCGGCCGAAGCTCAAGCCTCCCTCGGCGGGATGCCGATCATGATCCGGTGAGCGAGACCATCGCCGCGGGCGCCGCCCGGACCACTAACGACGCCGTTCTCGCGCTCGCGCGAGAGAGCGAGTCGAAGCACCTCTCCCGCACGGGCGTCACCGGCCTGCTCGCAGCGGGGTTCGTCGCCGTCGCGCTCACGGCACTCCTGCTCCCGTCGCACCGGCCGCTCTCGTTCGCGGCGCTCGCGACATGCCTCGTCGCGTATGCGATCGCCTCCCGCGTGGAGGTCGAGTTTCCCAGCTTTGTCGCCCTGCCCACGGAGGCCTTGTTCGTGGGGATGTGGTTCGTGCTGCCACTGAGGACGCTTCCGCTCGTCATCTGCGCGGCGATGGTGCTCGGGAAGCTGCCGAACGTCCTACGGCGCCGTGAGCCCGCCGACCGCCTCGCACTGACGGTCGCGAGTTGCTGGTTCTCACTCGGCCCGGCGATCGTCCTCTACCTCGCCGGCACGCACGGGCCACGTTGGCGGGACGTCCCCTTCTACGTCGCCGCGCTCGGAGCGCAGTTCGTACTCGATTCCGCCTCGACCTACGTCACGGCGCGCTCCGTCGTACGACTCTCGCTGCGAGACCACGTCCGGAGCATGCTCTCCGCCTACGGCTTCGACACGGTCCTCGCGCCGCTCGGCCTGCTGGCGGCGTTCCCGGCGTCTCGCCATCCGGAGGCACTGCTCCTCCTTCTGCCCATGGTGCTGATCGTCGCCCGGGTCGGCCGGGAGCGGGAGGAGAAGAACGACAAGGTGCTCGAGCTGAAGAACGCGTACCAAGGGACCTCGTACCTGCTCGGCGACATGATCGAGGCGGACGACGCCTACACCGGCGAACACAGCCGCGACGTGGTCGAGCTCGTCCTCGCCGTCGGCGAGCGGCTCGGGCTCGACGCCGACGCGCAGCGAATGGCGGAATTCACCGCGCTTCTCCACGACGTCGGGAAACTGCGGATCCCGAGCGAGGTCATCAACAAGCCGGGCCCGCTCGACGCCGCGGAGCGGGCCCTGATGAACACGCACACCATCCTCGGCCAGGACATGCTCGAGCGCGCCGGCGGCCTCCTCGGCGAGGTCGGGCCCTTCGTCCGCTCCTGCCACGAGCACTGGGACGGGAACGGCTATCCCGACGGGCTGGCCGGGGAGGAGATCCCGCTTGTCGCGCGGATCGTGTGCACGTGCGACGCCTGGAGCGCGATGACCAGCGACCGCTCGTACCGTCGCGCGCTCTCGCGCGAGGCGGCGGCCGCCGAGCTCCAGACGTGCACGGGGACGCAGTTCGATCCCCGCGTGGTCGAGGCACTCTTGGCGGTTCTCTCCCTCTAGCGGACCAGCAGGCCGAACACGTAACCGGCCGCGAGCGCACCGGCGGGGCCAAGTACCCAGGCGATCGGGATCGAGAGCAGAGTCTCGAGGTGGACGACCTCGCGCCCACGCGCGATGCCCGCCCCCGCCATCGCGCCGACGAGAGCCTGGTTCATCGAGGTGAAGAAACCGAAGGCGACGGCCGCGAGGACGACGGCGGCCTGGACGAGCTGCGCCGCCGTCGCCATCGGGCGGTCGACGTCGACGAGCTCGAACGCGACGCGCCGTAGGAGCGGCTTCCCCCACGTGAGGACGCCGAGCGCGATTCCCGCGCCCCCGACAGCGCCGGCCGCGAGCGGGCCGAAGACGCCGGTACCGACGAGCGCCCCACTCGCGTTCGAGACGTCGTTCGCCCCCATCGCGAAGGCGGCGACGGCTCCGACGGCGACGAGCGCGGCGCCGGTCCGCTCACCGAGCGCGATGCGGTCGAGCCCCTTGGTCAGGAAGGCTCCGAGCAGGAAGGCGGCCACCGGCGCGCTCACCCACACGATCGCCAGGTGGCCGATCGTGCTCCAGCGGACGCCCCGGCCCGCGGCCAGCGTGACGCCGACAACCGCGAAGACGAGGATCTGGATCGTCGAGGTCGGCGCACGCAGCCGGTTGAAGGCGGTTGTGAGCGCGAAGGCGACGCCGACCACGACGACTTCCTGGCTGACCGAGAGCCTTCTGTCGGTGAGACCGGAGCCGACGCGCTGCTCGACCGCGTGGCTCGCGCACGTCGCGCCGAGGAACGCAAGCGGCGCCATGAGGAGCAGCGCCTGCCACGCGCCGATGGCCCGGAGCGCGTGCGGCATGCCCATGACCGCGCCCGTGTAGTGGGCGCCGATGCTCCACGCGAAGCCGATCGCGAGCACGATGAGGAGCGCCGTCACCCCGCGCGAGGCTACATCTCTTGTCCCGACGCCGGCGAACGCTGTACGGTCCGCATCCATGGAGGGTCGCGAGGAACGCGATCCGGGCTACGACGACTGGTTCGACGAGCCCGAGCCGCTGACCGAGACTGCGAGCAACGCCCGCGGCGTGTACGACGACGCCGACGAGGTCTGGGTGCTGCCCGAGGACGAGGGAGCCCACCCCCACGGCCGCCGGGAGATCGTCATCGCCGGCCGGATTCTGACGGCGAGGCAGCTGGCGATCATCGCCGCGTCTCTCCTCGCCCTCTTCTTCGCGGTCCTGGCGGCCGCCGGTGTCTTCAGCAGCAAGGCCGCGGCACCGCCCGTGACGACCCCGACGGCGCCGGTGACGGTGACCGTCTCGACCTCGACGCCGACCGTCGCCGCTCCGACCACGGAGGCGCCCGCGCAGACGCTTTCGCCGGGCGCTACGGGATCGCAGGTCAAGATCCTTCAGCGGGCGCTCGCGGCGCTCGGCTTCTCACCCGGCAAGCCCGACGGCGACTACGGGCCGTCGACGCAGACGGCGGTTGAGAGGTTCCAGGCTGCGCACAGCCTCGCCCAGGACGGCGTGGTGGGGCCGCAGACGCTCGCGGCGCTGCAGCAGGCGTTGTCCGGCTAGCCGGCCTTGCCCAGGCCTTTTCGCTCCTGGGGGATGAGCAGCTCGAAGCGCGCCCCGCCGGGACGGGGGTCGTAGACGAGATCTCCTCCATGCGCCTGCGCGTACGCGCGGGCGATCGCGAGACCGAGACCGTGGCCCGTCTCGCCGCCGCCACGTGCGAAACGGTCGAAGATCCGGCCCTCGAGCTCCTTCGGCACGCCTGGCCCCGCATCCTCGACGGCGACCCTGAGATGACGGTCGCGCTGACGCGCGACGATCCGGATTGGCGGGGCGCCGTAGCGAACCGCGTTGGCGACGAGGTTCGAGACGACACGCTCGAGCACGAGGGGATCGACGACGGCGGCGAGGTCGTCCGGGATGTCGAGCTCGACCGCGTCGGTCACGGCGAGCGCGCCGTGGACGACGTCCGCGAGGGCCGCCTTCAGCACCACCGGTCGCGGCTCGACGTTGATGGCGCGCGCGTCGAGGCGAGAGAGGTCGAGCAGCTCCTCGAGTAGCCGGCGGAGACGCTCACCCTGCTCGACACCGACGCGGAGCAGCTCCTCTCGCAGCTCGCCGGTCAGCTCATGGCCGCGCTCCGAAAGCGTCTTGAGGACGCCGTAGACGGCCGTGGCCGGCGTTCGCAGCTCGTGTGAGGCGATGGCGACGAAGTTCAGCTTCAGCTGGTCGAGCTGGATGAGCTCCTCGTGCAGCTGCGCCCGCTCGATGGCGATCGCGACCCGCTCGGCGACGAGCTGCAGCAGGTCGACCTCGTCCCGCGTGAACCGCCGCGGCGTGAGCGTCCCGACGTGGAGGACGCCGAGGGAGACGCCTCGAACGAGCAGTGGCACGCCCGCCATCGACTTGAGCCCCTTCTGTCGCAGGATCGGGTTGTAGACCGGGTACTCGTCGACGTCGATCACCATCGGCCGCGCCTCGACGGCGACCCGGCCGGCGAAGCCGGCGCCGAGCGGGATCCGGACACCGACCTCCTCCTCGATCCCGAGCGCAGCGCGCGCCACGAGCTCGTTCGTCTCCACGTCGAGTAGGAGGACCGCGCAGGTGTCGCTGCGGAGGATCTCTCGGATCCTGGGCAGGAGGACGTGGAGGAGCTCGTTCACCTCGAGGTGGGCGAGGGCGGCGTCCGTGACCGCCTGCACGTGCTCGATCCGCTCGCGCGCGGCGCGTTCGGCCTCGAACAGGCGCGCGTGCTCGATCGCGAGCGCGGCGCGGTCTGCCACGAGCTGGAGCAGCTCGACCTCGCCCTCGTTGAAGGCGCGGGGAGCGAGCGAGCCGACGTGGAGGACGCCGCGCATCTCGGCCTCCACGACGAGCGGCACGCCAAGCATCGACTTGATCCCCTTCTCCCGCAGGATCGGGTTGAGCACGTGCGCGTGGTCGACGTCGTCGAGGATTACCGGCTGTTTCTCGGCGGCGATCCGGCCCGCGAAGCCTCCGCCGAGGGGGATGCGGACGCCCTGCTCGACCTCCTCCTCGATGCCGAGTGCCGCGCGGGGTACGAGCTCGTTCGTCTCCTCGTCGAGCAGGAGGATCGCGCAGGTGTCGACTTCGAGGATCTGCCGGGTCCGCTCGAGGAGCGCCCCGAGCAGCTCGTCGAGACGCAGATGCGCGAGCGCGGCATCCGTGACCGACTGCAGCCGCCGGACGTGCTCCGCCGTGGGACCCTCCGACCACACGGCCGGAGCTATTCCGCAACCCGGGGAAACCTATGCCTGGCTGCTGCTGGAGTAGCGGCGCACGAGCACCGCCGCGGCGAGCGCCAGGCCGGCGGCGACCTCGGCCAGCCAGACGCCGCGGTGGCTGATCGGGTTCACGGTCACTCTGCGTGCCAGTGGCTCGAGGCAGAGGGCGGCGGCCGTGACGAGCGCGCCGGCGATCGCGCGCCGCGTCCGCCACTGCTGGCCGAACCAGCCGAAGAGCGGCCCGGTCACGAAGCCTCCGACGAGCACGCTGCGCTCGCTCACGAAGAAGCCGCGGAGGGTCGCCACCGTCAAGTGCGCGTTCTCGACGGGACTGAGTGTCATCACGCCGTAGCCGACGAGTGCGGCGTACGTGCAGGCGAGGCCGAGCAGCGCTGCGCGTCGCGGCTCGCGCTGCGCCGCTCCCACGGCGAACGGCAGGACGAGCCACGGCGCCGAGAGGAGGCTGATGTCGCTTGACCAGCCCGCGGCCCAGAGGTGCCCGGAGCCGGTCAGGCTGCCGAGGTACTGGTCGCCGGCGCCGAAGGCGGCGGAGAGGACGAGTGCGAGCGCCACCCCCACGCCGCGATCCTAGCCTCACCGCCCGCGTAGATTCCGGTCGCGTGAGACCTCGCATCCCTTCGCTGCTCCGGCGAAACGCAAACTTCCGTCGCTACTTCATCGGCCAGTCGGTGTCGCTGCTCGGCGACCAGGTGTCGATCATCGCGTTGCCCCTCACCGCCGTACTCGCGCTGCACGCGACCGCCGCCCAGATGGGCGCGCTCACGACCGCGTACCTCCTGCCGAACCTGCTCCTCTCCCTCCACGCGGGCGTCTGGGTCGACCGCAGCGGCCGCCGGCGGCAGGTGATGCTCGCCGCCGACGTCGCGCGCGGGCTGCTCACCGTGACCATCCCGATCGCGTTCGCCCTCGGCCACCTGACTTGGCCGCAGCTGTACGCCGTCGCGTTCCTGCTCGGCTGCGCGAGCGTCTTCTTCTACGTGAGCTACGGCGGCTTCTTCCAGACCATCGTCGAGCGGGAGGACTACATCGAGGCGAACGCCCTGCTCAACGGGAGCCGGGGCTTCTCCTTCCTCGGCGGAACGAGCCTGGGGGGCGCGCTCGTGCAGCTCCTGCGCGGGCCGTACGCGCTCGGGCTCGACGCCGTATCGTTCCTCTGGTCGGCGCTGTTCCTGAGGAAGATCGACGCGCCGGACCCGCCGGGCGCCCCACGCGAAACGGGCGGCATCGGGACGGGCCTCCGCTGGATCCGCCACAACCCCGTGATGCGCGCCGAACTGCTTGGCGTCGCGACGATCAACCTCTTCAACTTCGTCTACTGGGCGCTCTTCCTGCTCTATGCGAGCCGCTACCTCCACGTCGGGCCGGCGACCATCGGCCTCGTGATCGGCGTCGCGGCCGCGGGCACGCTCGCCGCGGCGGCGCTCACCGGCAGGATCGCGCGGGCGATCGGCGTCGGCCCGGCGTTCCTGATCGGCTGCTTCCTCTTCCCCGCGCCGCTCCTGCTCGTACCCGCGGCGCGCGGGCCGCACTGGCTCGTGATCGCCTTCCTCTTCACGGCCGAGTTCATCTCGGGGCTCGGGCTGATGCTGCTCGACATCCTGGCCGGCGTGATCCAGGGCGGGCTGATCCCCGCGCCGGTGCGGTCGCGGGTCTCGGGCGCGTTCATGGTCGTCAACTACGGTGTCCGGCCGCTCGGCACGAGCGTCGCCGGCGTGCTCGGCTCGACGATCGGCGTCCACAACACGATCTGGATCGGCGCCGGCGGCGCGCTGCTCGGGATGGCCTTCCTGCTCCCGTCGCCGATCCGCCACCTGCACGACGTGCCCGAGGCCGCCGAGATTTGAGCGGCGCTACCGGCCGCTGCGGTCGATCAGCTCGATGCGGTAGCCGTCTGGGCTCCACGCCGAGACCCTCTGGCCGATCGAGTTCGACAACTACCGATTGGCACAGCGCGGACCGATGAGCACAGACCTTCGACGACCGAAGCCGCATTGCTACGAGGCACAGCCCCGCGTCTGGGCGAAAATGCGGAAAGGGCGGAGTCCGCCCGATGGAGAGGGCGCAGGCGTGTCACCTCCGATCTGATCGACCGACTCTACGGCTGAACCGTGGTCGTCGCGCTCGCCGTGTTGTTCGCCGTGTTCGGGTCGGGCGGCGACGTCGACGACACCGAGACCGTGTTCGTGATCTGACCCTTCTTCGTCGGCTTGACGTTGATCGTGATCGTCACCGTCCCGCCGCTGGCGATCGTCCCGAGACTGCACGAAACCGTCGCCTTCTCCGGCTTC
>VAXA01000248.1 GCA_005883365.1 Actinomycetota bacterium | reverse complement strand
GCAGCGTGAGAGAGGCGTGAGGGTTCGCTAAGAGGCGACCCCCAAGCGCCTCGCGCTCTGCGATCCTGTCGCCGTGAGCATCACGCGGCTCGCCGCCACCGTCCTCGCCGTTGCGGCGGTGCTCGGTGCCGCGGCTTGCGGCCGTGCCGGGACGCCGAGCGTGACGGCGTCCGGGAGCGCGGGACGCACGTCCTCCATGCAAGCAAAGCTGCCACCGCCGAGCCGCTTTCTCGCCGTCGACCCGTACCGGCACCGGGTCACGATCACGTTGATCGCTTCCTACGACGGCGCGAACGGCGGCCTCAACTTCGACGGCTATTCGCGTGAGCTGCTGTTCACCGTGCCGCGCGGCTGGATTGTCCGCGTCGTGTGCGAGAACCGAGGCCCGCTGCGCCACTCGTGCGCCGTCGTACGGGGACCCGATTCGACGAAGCCTGCGTTCCACGGCGCCGCCACGCTGCAACCGTCGATCGGGCTCGAGGCCGGGAGCACCGCGCGCTTCGCGTTTCGCGCAAGCAGGATCGGGGTCTACCGCTTCGCCTGCCTCGTACCGGGGCACGAGCAGGCGCGGATGTACGACGTCCTGCAGGTCGTTCGTCGCGGTAAGCCGTCGGCAGTCGACCTCCTCGCCGGAAGGTAGTAGGCTCCTCAGACCTCGTCGCGCGAGCGGCGGCGCAAGACCGCCAGCCAGTAGACGCCGACCGCGAGCAGCAAGCCGATCGGCAGCGCCCACGAGAGGATCGAGCCGGCGAGGAAGTGGGAGGCGATCAGGCCCATGAGAGCTCCTCGGGTCGGGGCTCGACAGGCGGCGACGCGTCCGCGACGCCCGGTTCGAGCCAGCGGTAGAACGCGGCGAGCGCCGCGATGAAGTACGCGAGCGATCCCGGCACCCACATGACGCCGGCGGCGACCTGCTGGTCGGTCATCGAGGGGTACACGGCGTAGAGGGGCGCTGATGCAAAGGCGAGCATGACTGCGAGGATCCAGCTCGGGATCATCGCTGCGGTGAACCAGATCGCGCGATGGAGATGGTCGATGCGCGCGCGTACCGGAGGCGCGTCGAGCAACGCGCCCCAGAACACGAGTGCGGGAGCGACGAAGCACACGTGCTCGAGGACGTGGATCGACTCGCTCCGCGCGGCCGCGTCGTAGAGCTGCGGCACGTGCCAGATGCCCACCGCCGCCGACTGCACCACGAGCGCGACCGGTGGGCGCTTTACGAACCCGGCGCTACGACGAAACGCGGCCGACCGCGACAGCCCGCCACCGACGACGCGGCGTGCGGATAGCGGAAACGGCAGCCACATGCGCGGCCATGGGCGGCCGAGCACGACGAGGGGCGGCACGACGGTCATGAGGACGATGTGCTGCGACATGTGGGCCGAGAGCCATTTGTCTGCCCAGTCGTCGAACGGCGGCTCGAGCACGGCGAACGCGAGCAGGACGCCGCTGTAGAAGCTCACCTCGCGCCAGAGCCGCGTCCTCCCCCGCCGTCCGAGCGCGTACAAGGCGACCGCGACGGCGCAGACGAGGACCGGCGGCAAGGACACGGGCTAGATCAGGTAGAGGACGATCCAGGTGAGCACCGCGATGCCCGCGAGGAACGTCCAGTAGAAGCTGAGCGCGACGAGCTCGGCGCGGACGAGCGAGAGCGGGTCGCGGATGTCGTGTCGCTCGCGGTGCCGGTCGCCGGCGGCGTGGCCCGGTGGAGGCGCGCCGGTCGGGATCTTTCGGTATCGCAGCGAGGTCGCAAGAGTCATCTCGAGCCAGAGCAGCGTCGCGAGGACGAAGAGGAAGAGAAACGCCGTCCAGCCGAAGTACACGCTCGCAAAGCCGCCGTCGGCCGGCCCGAAGCCCTGCTGCGTCCAGCCGATCACCTGCAGGACGAGGCCGACGATGCCGATGAGGAGCGCGGCCAGCCCCTTCAGCCGCCACTGATCGCGGCGCAGCGCCAGGTGGTCGGCGAGCCCGAGCCGGACGAGCAGCGCGCTCAGGAGGTAGCAGGCGACGATCGCGGTGCCCCAGCCGACCGAGGAGTCGACGCCCTTGGGCTTCCACATGCCGGCGCTGTTGAGCGAGCGGAGGTAGAAGTAGGCGAAGACGAAGGCGACGAAGAAGAACGCCGTCGCGCCCGCGAGCAGGTGCCCCGCCGCGACGAGGTTCCGCCCGAGGAGCTCGGGCGGTTCGCCCTCGAGGATCTCGTACCCGACGCTCTCCTGGGTCACGTCAGCGCTCGCCACGTCAATCCCTCCCCGCCGGGGCGCCCGCGGGGACCCACTGCGGTACCGGACCCTCGCCGTAACCGTAGGGGTCGCTCGAGAACACCGGGATGCGGTCGAAGTTGTGCACCGGCACCGGCGACGGGAGCTGGAACTCGATCGACCGCGACGCCCACGGGTTCGCTAGGGCAGGCTTCTTCACAAAGGCAAGCGACCAGACGAGGTTGAAGAGGAAGATCAGCATCGAGGTCCCGAGGCAGAACGCGGAGACCGAGACCCAGTCGTTGAGGAATTGGAGGGTGTGCGCATAGACGTTCACGCGGCGCGGCTGGTTGAGGAAGCCGATCGCGAAGAGCGGCGCGAACGTCGAGTTGAAGAAGACGAACATCGTCCAGAAGTGGATTTTCCCCAGGGTCTCGTTCAGCTGCCAGCCGGTCATCTTCGGCACCCAGTAGTAGATCGCGGCGAAGAAGGTGAAGACGAGTCCGCCCATGATCGTGTAGTGGAAATGGGCCATCGAGAAGAAGCTGCCGTGCGTCGTCACGTCGCTCGGCACGTCCGATAGGAAGACGCCCGAGAGGCCGCCGAGCAGGAAGTTGAAGAACCAGGCGAGGCAGAAGAGCATCGGCACGGTGAATCGGATCTGGCCGCGCCAGAGGGTCATCAGCCCGCAGATGAAGGTGAAACCGGTGGGGATCGAGATCAGCTCGGTCGAGAGCATGTAGAAGGGGCGCAGGTCGCCGTTGATGCCGCTCACGAAGAGGTGGTGCTGCCAGACCATCCACGAGAGGAGCGTGACTCCGAGCAGGCCGGCGACGGCGAGCCTGTAGCCCCAGAGGGGCTTGCGCGCGAACACCGGTAGCAGCTCGAGCACGATCGCGAAGCCGGGCAGGGCGAGGATGTACACCTCCGGGTGGCCGAAGACCCAGAAGAGATTCTCGTACAGATAGTTGCTCCCGCCGCCGGAGGCGCTGAAGAAGGTCGTCTGCGCCGCCCGGTCAAGCGCCGACATGCTCAATACGGCGATGAGAACCGGCGCCGCGAGCACCATCAGCGACGCGGTCGAGAGGACGCCCCAGACGAAGATCGGGAGTCGCATCCATGTCAGTCCCGGTGCGCGCATGGTCACGATCGTCGCGATCATGTTCAGCCCGAGCAACGTCATCGAGATGCCGGCGAGCGCGAAGAAGAGGATGTAGCAATCCATCCCCGCCGCCGCCTGGACGTTGAGCGGCTCGTAGCCGGTCCAGCCGGTGGGAAAGCCGCCGAAGAAGATCGTCGTCGTGAGAATCGCGCCCGCCGCCATGAGGAGCCAGAAGGTGAGCGCCTCGACGCGCGGGAAGGCCATCCGCCTGGCGCCGATCATGATGGGGACGAGGTAGTTGGCGAACGGGCCGAGGATCCCGCTCGACATCATCCCCATCATCATCGTCCCGTGCATGCCGACGAGGGTCAAGTACGTCCCGCCGGAGAAGACCTGGTGGGTCGGCCGCAGCAGCTCGAAGCGGATGAGCATCGCGTTCAGGCCGCCGATGAAGAAGAACAGCCCGATGCCCCAGAGGTACTGGATGCCGACGACCTTGTGATCCGTGCAGAGGCCGAAGTAACGCGCCCAGCCCCCCGTCTCCTTCTCGCGGAGTGACGGCGGGTAGCCAAGTAGCCGCCTGGCCGGGTAGTTGAGGAAGCCGAGGCCGATGAGGAAGCCGACGACGCCGCCGATGTAGGCCATGAAGACGGAGAGCTCGTTGTAGTCGACGTCGCCGAAGTAGTCGAGACTCGGGCCGACCACCGCATGGGCGCCGAACCAGCCGACGTACCAGCCGCCGATCCCGAGCACGATCCCGGTCAGGAGGTTGAAGCCGACGAGGCGGCGCCAGATCGGTGGACGGAGCGGCGCGGTGACGGCGGTCACCTCAGCCTCCTCTCAGCGTCGGTTGCGGTGAACAGGTGGGGCTCGTGCCGGCCGCGGGGCAGATGTACGTCTTCGCGTAGGGCGGTACGTACTTCGCGATCGTCTTGTAGATCGCTTCCTGTGTCTTCGCCCACGACTGGAACTGGGTGGCCGAGACGACGCGGCCGGTGCTGAACATGTACCCGTGGAAAAGGCCGCAGAGCTCGGCGCAACGGATCTGGAATGTCCCTGGCCCTCTCGTCTGGACGTACGCGACGTTGTCCGTGCCCGGGTTCGCGTCTGCCTTCACGCCGAGCTGGTAGGCCCAGAACGAGTGGACGACGTCGAGCGAAGTGACGTGGAGGGTGACGGACGTGTGCTGCGGGAGTACGAGTTCGTGGGTCTCGACCCCGCCGAACGACGGGTAGCGGAACGTCCACTCCCACTGCTGCCCGATCACCTGCACGGCGAGGTTGTGGCTGGCTCCCGCCGGCACGGCGACCGGGGATGGGCCCTGGCCGCCGCCGGAGCCGTTTTGAAGCAACTGGTACGTGCCGAAGGCCGCGAGCATGAGCACCGTCACGCTTGTGATCACGATCCACACGACCTGGATTCCCGCGTGCTCGCGCAACGGCGGCCCGTCGACCAGCGCGCCGCCCTTCGGCGCGCGGAAGTAGACGAAGGCATAGACCAGGAAGACGACGACCAGGCAGAGAACCGGCGTGGACACGGCGGCCAGCCATGTGTTGTCGTAGATCTGCTCGTGCGCCTGGGTGGTCATGTTCCCGGGCGGGAGGATCGGTCCGACGAAGATGACGACGAGTGGTGTCGCGATCACGCTGAGTACGAGCCAGGCGACGACGAAGCGCAGGCCGTGGTTGACCGAGTCGCGTGGTGGCGTCGCGGCTGTCGGCTGGCTCGCCATCAGGCCTTCACGTTGAGGAAGCCGTCCATGTAGCCGATGGTCTGCATCGGTCCGCCCCAGCCGCTGATCCAGCCGGCCGCGCAGGGGACAAAGCACTGCCAGCGGTAGTGGCCCGGCGTCGTCGTGTGGAAGGTGAACTTGATCGTCTCGTGCGCGGTCTTGAGCGGGCACGGCGCATAGCCGCACTGGTTCTTCGCGTTGTCGGGGACGCCGAGGAAGGCGATGTTGATCCCGAGCTGCGGCACGGCGAAGATGTGGGAGGCCAGGCTCGGGTCGATGTGGTCGACGGGCTTGCCGTTGACGAGGGCACGGTTGCCGTCCGTACCGGTGAAGCGGCCGAGGAAGGGGTTGCGCGTCCCACTCGCGCCGTCGAAGTTGTAGTCCGTCACGTGGATCGTCGCGTTCGCGGGCAGGTCCCAAACCGTCAGGCGCTTCCAGACCCCGTTCGACGTTTGGACGAGGTACGAGACCCAGTCGGGGTTGTGGCTGACCGTCGGCCCTGCCGCTGCGACCGTCTGGATCTTCAGGTCGACGACCCGCTGCCCGTTGACGATCCGGACCGGCACGGTGTACGCGGCCGAGTTCGCGTCGTGGGTGAGCTTGTTGGCGTAGAAGCCGATCAGGACGCCGGCTACCGCGACCGCCGCAGCGACGAGCAGGAGCTTCACGCCGACCTGCATCGGGCAGGTTCCTATCAGTCTCGGCGGCCGCGCGCCCGACTCATGACGAACGTGTCATTTCCGCGTCATGTACACGTCATTGAGCGCGGGTGTAGATTCCGGCGGGAGGTCGGAATGCGCATCCTGGTCATCGAGGACGAGGCCCGAATCCAGGCGTTCCTCGCCCGCGGCCTCGAGGCCGAGGGGTACACGGTCATCGCGGCCGGAGACGGCCGCGCGGGGCTCGAACTCGCGACGGAGGCGCGCTGGGATCTCGTCGTCTTCGACCTGCTGCTGCCGGGGCTCAACGGGCTCCAGGTGCTGCGGGAGCTGCATCGTGTGAAGCCCGACATGCCAGTCGTGATCCTGTCCGCGCGCGGCGACGTGCAGACGAAGCTGCGCGGCTTCGAGCTCGGCGCCAGCGACTACGTGGCGAAGCCGTTCTCGCTCGACGAGCTGCTCGCGCGGATCCGGGTCCGGCTCCGCGGCGCGTCGGCCTTCGGCGACGAGCACGTCCTGCGGGCCGGCAACGTCGTCCTCGATGTCGCACGCCGGCAGGCGGGCGTCGGCGACCGGACGGCGGATCTCTCGGACCGCGAGTTTCGGCTCCTCCACCACCTGCTCGTGCACGCGGGCGAGGTGGTGAGCCGCGAGCGGCTGCTCGCCGAGGTGTGGGGGTACGACTTCGACCCGGGCTCCAACGTCGTCGAGGTCTGCGTGCGCAGGCTGCGACAGAAGCTCGGTCCGGACGCGGCAATCGAGACGGTGCGACATGCGGGCTACCGCCTGGGTACGGCGTAACCCGCTCGAAGCGGGCTGGGCCGTTTTCGCCGCCGCGAACTGGGCGGCGATGGTGGTGTGGCCGAGCTGGGAAACCGTCCCGTTCCACTTCGTCTGGATCAGCCTCACATTCGTCTACGGCGTCCGCGTCTGGTCCTCGCGGACCATGTGGGCGGTGCTTTCCGTGGTGA
>VAXA01000247.1 GCA_005883365.1 Actinomycetota bacterium | reverse complement strand
GCGGCGCGCACCTCCTGCGCCGACGACGCGCGCACGACGACGGGCCGGCCCGCCTCGAACGCTTCGGCGATCGGCTGCAGGTCGCCGACGCCGTCGACGACGAGCGCCTCCTCCGCCGGCACTGCGGGATCCCCCTCGACCGCGAGCTCCGGCACTCGCCGGCCGCTCCCGCCCCACCAGCGTTCCCTCACAGGGTCAGGGAGCCGCCGGGCTCCATCTCGTCGACCTGCACGTTGGGCGCGAGCTTGCGCAACTCGGCCGGCGTGCCCACGAGCGGCGGGAAGGTGCCGTAGTGGCACGGGACACAGCGCTTCGTGCCGAGCAGCTCGAGCGCGACGGCCGCCTCCCGCGGGCCCATCGTGTAGTGGTCGCCGATCGGGAGGATCGCGAGGTCGAGCGGCCCGTAGATCCGCGCGATCAGCTGCATGTCGCCGAAGACGCACGTGTCGCCGGCGAAGTAGAGCTTCGTCCCGTTCTCGACCTCGACCACGATGCCGCACGGCTCGCCCATGTACTCCAGGTCGTTGTTCGAGCTCGAGTGGTGCGCGTTCGTGAGCGTGAACTTGACGCCGGCCGCTTCGACGGTGCCGCCCTTGTTCGGATCGAGGACGCTCTGGAGCTCGTGCTTCATCTGCAGCCAGTCGGCGAGCTCGACCGGCGCAATCACCGTGCAGGCGTGCTTCTTCGCCAGCTCGACGGTGTCGCCGACGTGGTCGCCGTGGCCGTGCGTGAGCGCGATCACGTCGATGCGCTCCGGCTCGAGCTCGGACTCCGGACACTTCGGGTTTCCGTTGAGGAAGGGGTCGATGTAGACGCGCTTCCCGCCGGGTGTGTCGAAGCGGAACGTCGCGTGACCGAGCCAGGTCAGGGTCGTTTCGGGCATGCGTGAGCTCCTTGGAGTGGGACGCCGCGAGCCTACTTCGGAAGGACCGTCCGATGCCGTCACGAACCTTCAGGCGATGGGTTCGCGGCTCCTGCCCCTGGCGCTCGCGGCGGCTGCTCTCGCGGCCGGGGCAGGCGGGCTCGGCGGGCTCGAGCTCTGGCTCGGATTGCTGGCCGTGCCCGCGGCCGCAGCGGCCGCTTTCGTCGCGGTCAGCGACGCACTCGACGGCCGACCCGCCCTGCTGCGCGCGGCTACGAGCGGCGTCGCGCTGGCGCTCGTCGTTCTTGCGTCGGCGGCCCGGGAGAACGCCCCGACGGGCGCCGCCGTGTCGCCTCTCGCGACGTGGGCGCTTCTGATCGCCCTCCTCGCCTATTCCGTTCCGCTTGTCGCGTGGGTGCTCGAGCCGGTGCGCGTGCCGCGTTCGCGTGCGCAACGCCGCCTGCGCTCGGCCGAGGTCGACGAGCTGCTTTCCCGAGCCGCTTAATCGGGCGGCACCCCGCCGGGAGGGACGGGGCGCCACCACGATTCGGTTTTCCTACGGCAGGGTGCTCCGAAAGGCCAGGGTGCGGCGCGTGGGGACGCCTAGTGGTGGCCGAACCGGAACGCGACCACCCGACGGGCGGACACGCCGCCAAGGGCCGGGTCGCCAGGCTTCGACGCGCGCACGAAAACCGCCAGCAGCCGCTGATGCCTGGCGGCGGGGAAGCCGCTTCGCCGCGCCTCGGTGAGCGTGACCGAGCCGTCCGCGCCCGTCGTCCCCTGCGCCGCTGCGAACTGGTTGTACGGAATCGGGGTCACGAAGACGGTCGCACCCTGCACCGGCCGGGTGTCACACGCCTGAATCACCACGCGGATTCGGATGGTGTTCGTCGAGCGCGTCAGGGACGGCGCGATCGACGCGTGTGTGATCTGCAGGCGCTCCGGCGGAACGAGTGCGGTGACCGCGATCGGACCGGTGGCGGACGGGCATCCACTCGTGGGAACGACCGCCGTCGCTGCAGACGTTGCGGTTGTTGCGCCGTCGGCGTTCCGTGCAGTCACTGTCACGCGGAGCGTGTGGCCCACGTCACTGGCCGTGACCGTGTAGATCTTGCCCGTCGCGCCAGAGATTGCGAGGCAGGCGGCTCCGGTCGTGTCACACCGACTCCACGCGTAATGGAACGACGTTGGGCTTCCGCTCCATGTTCCGTGTGTCGCGACGAGCGTCTGGCCCACGAGGGCGGCTCCGGAGATGGTCGGCAGCGTCTTGTTCTTCGGTACCGCCTCGCTGGCGGCGCGGCCGTTACCCGGCTGTCCGAAGACTGCGCCGAGGAGTACGCCGGCGGCGACTGCCAGCACGAGTCCCAGCCTTGTTCGCGTCAGGTGCCTTCGTAGCATGGTCGGCTCCTTCGGTCCGTTCAGGTATGTGAACGGTCCTTTCCTTTCCAGGCGAATGCCGCGTCTAACCTCGAAGGAGGGCGAGCTTGCTGCCCTTTTTCAGGGCCCTTTCAGGGGCTTTTCAGAGAGGGAGCGCGCTCGCCGCGTGCTGGGCGAAGTCGATCAGCGGCTGGACGGCGAACAGCGAGCCGAACGAAACGAGGAACGCGGCGCCGACCGCGAGGTGCAGCAGCGTCTCCTGAGGCGGTGCGCCGCCGCTCACGGCGACGCTGCCCGCCTGCACCTGCAGCTCCTCCGCCGGGCGCATGTACATCGCCCGCACGATCCCGAGGTAGTAGTAGAGGCTGACGAGCGTCGCGAGCACGCCGACGATCACGAGCCACACCCAGCCGTGCCGGTACGCCGCGGCGAGGACGTAGAACTTCCCGACGAACCCGCCGCCGAGCGGTAGCCCTGCGAAGCCGAACATGAAAAACCACATCGCGACGCCGAGGAACGGCCGCTCCCAGCCGAAGCCGGCGAGGTTCTCGAGCGTCACCGGCACCCCGAGCTCCCGCTCGCGCGCGGCGACGACCGCGAATGACCCGAATGCCATGGCCGTGTAGGGGACGAGGTAGTACATGAGCGCGCGGCCGCCGAGCGCGCTCCCCGCGCTGAGGGCGATCAGCATGAAGCCGGCATGTGAGATCGAGGAGTAGGCGAGGATCCGCTTCACGTTCCGCTGCACGAGCGCGGCGAGGTTGCCGATCGCGAGCGAGGCGGTCGCGACGATCGCGAAGGCCCAGCTCCAGAGGTGCTCGTCGTGCGGGAACGCCGTCGTCATCAGCCGGAACGTGAGGAGGAGCGCAGCGACCTTCGTCGCCGACGACATCCACGCCGTCACCGTCGTCGGCGCGCCCTCGTAGACGTCCGGCGTCCACATGTGGAACGGCGCGGCCGACATCTTGAAGCCGAGCCCCGCGACGATCAGCGCAAGGCCGAGGACGAGGAACGAGTCGCCGGTCAGCCCCTGCGCCGCGACCTTGTCTGCGATGCCGGCGAACGAGATCGTCCCCGTCGCGCCGTAGACGAGCGCCGAGCCGAAGAGAAGCGTGGCGGCGCCGAACGAGCCGACGATGAGGTACTTCAGCCCTGCCTCGAGCGAGCCCTCGAGGTCGTAGTCGATCGCGCACATCACATAGAGGGCGATCGAGAACCACTCGAGCGACAGGAACAGCACCATGAGGTTCGCGGCGCCCACGAAGAACACCATCCCCGCGGCCGAGGCGAGCAGGAGCGCGAAGAACTCCGCGACGTGGTCGTCGCGCCTCTCGGGTTCGGCGTTGCGGCCCCAGCCCGGGACGTGCTCGACGCCGAGCAGCGTCGTCGCCAGGCCGACGGCACAGAGGATGACCTGCCCGAGCGCCGTCCAGCGGTCGCGGTAGAAGGCGCCGGAGACGATCGTGTGGCCGTGTGCGCTGTCGACGTACAACCAGACGGCGAGGACGATTCCGGCGGCGAAGCCGGCCCCGGCGATCGACGCGGCCGCGATCCGGCGGACGGCGCGCGGCACGAGCACGGCACAGAGGAGCGCGAAGAAGGAGGCGCCGATGAGCGCGAAGACCGGCGCGAGCCCGAACCAGTCGATGTGCGTCGTGTGCAGCGTCACCTGAACTGGCTCCGCACGGCCGATGCCGGGCTCTGGCCGAAGAAGGAGTGGTGGCTGATCCCCGCCGGCCACACGGACAGGGCGAGCAGCACGCCGACGAGCGGGACGAGGAGTGCGAGCTCGCCCGGCCGCAGGTCGAGCGCCTCGTCCACGACCGTCGAGCCGCGCGCCTCGTGCAGCACCGCCGAGATCAACCGCAGCATGTACATCGCAGCGAGCACGATCCCGCTCGCTCCGATCACGGACCACCACCAGGCCCGCTGGAAGACGCCTGCGAGGATCAGGAACTCGCCGGCGAACGAGGCAGAGCCGGGCACGGCGAGCGAGATGACGCCGACGGTCATCAGCAGCGTCGCGAGCGCCGGTCTGCCCCGAGCCATCCCGCCCAGCAGCCGGAACTCGCCGGTCGTCGTCCGCCGTTCGACGGCCCCCGCGATGAGGAACAGCGAGGTCGAGATGAGCCCGTGCGCGACCATCTGCAGCACGGCGCCGTCGAAGCCGAGGTCGGTGCCGGCGAAGAGGCCGAGCGCGATCAGCCCAGACTGGGCGAGCGACGAGTACGCGACGACGCCTCGGAAGTCACGGGAGCGGAAGGCGAGCAGCGAGCCGTAGACGAGCGCGGCGGCGGCCAGCGCGAGCACCGTCGTCCGGTAGAAGGACGTCGGGTCAGGGAACTTCGCGATCGCGATCCGCAGCATCCCGTACAGCCCCGCCTTGGCGATCACGCCGGAGAGCACGGCGCTCACCTCCGGCGGCGCCTCGCGGTAGGCGTCGGGCAGCCAGCCGTGGAACGGGAAGAGCGGCGCCTTGATCACGAAGGCGAACATGAAGCCGAGGAAGAGCCAGCGGCTCGCGCTCGCCGGGCCGTCTACGAGGTCGAACGTCCCCGCCTTCAGGCCGTAGACGATGATCGCGGCCAGCATCAGCAGCGAGCCCGCCATCGTGTAGATGACGAACTTGATCGTCGCCTCCATCCGCCGCGCGCCGCCCCAGACGCCGATCAGGACGTACAGCGGGATTAGCATCGCCTCGAAGAACGCGTAGAAGACGAGCAGGTCCTGCGCCTCGAAGACGCCGACGGTCGCGCCGGTGAGGAGGAGCATCAGCCCGAAGTAGGCGCGCGGGCGATCGCGGCCGACCCAGAAGCCGTAGCCCGTGCAGGCGGCCATCGCGACGACGGTGAGGCCGACGAGCCAGAGCGAGAAGCCGTAGACGCCGACGTGGTACGAGACGCCGAGATCGCCGAACCAGTTCGCGCGCTCCCCCATCTGCAGGCCCGATCCCGAGAAGTCGAAGCGCGCCGCCTGCTCGATCCAGAAGCCGACCTCGGCGAGTGAGAAGAGCAGTGCCAGGCTCCCCGTTGCGTAGCGCGAGAGCGGCAGCAGCCAGATCAGGAGCGCGCCCGCGATCGGCAGCCAGATCAGGATCGAGGTGAGGGAGGAGGCGTTCATTTCGCGATCAGGAATGCGAGGACGACGCCGGCGGCGCCCGCGGCGAGGAAGAGGACGTAGGTGCGCAGCAGGCCGGTCTGGATCCGGCGCACGAAACCTCCGGCTTCGAGCGTCGTCTCCCCGAGGTCAGGGCCGGCCTGCAGCACGACGGGCTCCTCGAACTCGCGCCGCAGACCGTTCGCGATCGCGGCCCCCGGCCTGTAGAAGACCGCGTCGTAGAGCTGGTCGACGTAGAACTTGTGCTCGAGCGTCCGCCGCCAGAACGGTGCGGCCGGGATCTTGATCGTCCGTTCGGAGTAGATCGCCCACGCGATTGCGATGCCCGCGAGCCCGGCGAGCACCGTGGCAGCCGAGGTGTAGTACTCCTGCGTGTTCGTCGGCACGGCGGCGGGGAGCGTCCGCGCAGCGGGCTCGAGCCAGTCGGTGAAGGGGTGCCAGCGCGGCGACCACTGCAGCCAACCGCCGATCGTCGCGAGCACGGTGAGGATGCCGACGGGCACGAGCATCGTCAGCGACCCCTCGAGCCGCCCGTGACGGTGGTGGTGCTCGCGCACGAACGGGCTCGGCTCCCCCGGGAAGACGAGGAACCAGAGCCGGAACGTGTAGAGGCCCGTCAGGAAGGCGCCGGCGATCCCGCACGCCCAGAAGATCCAGCCGTACCAGCCGATATTGATCGTCGACGCGACGATCGAGTCCTTCGAGAAGAAGCCGCTGAAGGGCGGGATGCCGACGAGCGCGAGCGCGCCCGCGAGGAAGCACCACTTCGTGAACGGCATCAGCCGCCCGAGGCCGCGCATGTTGCGGATGTCCTGCTCGCCCGCGAGCGCGTGGATCGCGAGGCCGGCCGCCATGAACAGGAGCGCCTTGAAGAAGGCGTGCGTGAGCAGATGGAACATCCCGTTCGCGTACGCGCCCACGCCGGCGCCGAGAAACATGTAGCCGATCTGCGACATCGTCGAATAGGCGATGACCCGCTTGATGTCGACCTGGACGAGCGCGATCAGCCCGGCGACCAGCAGGGTGAGCGCGCCCGTGCCGGCCGCGATCAGCTCGATCGTCCGCGCCTGCTCGAAGATCGGGTGCGTGCGCGCGATCAGGTAGACGCCTGCGGTCACCATCGTCGCCGCGTGGATGAGGGCGCTGACCGGCGTCGGGCCCTCCATCGCGTCGGGCAGCCACGTCTGGAGCGGGATCTGCGCCGACTTCGCAACCGCGCCGCCCAGGAGGCCGAGCGCCACGAGATTCGCCGCCGTCGACGAGAGGTGCACGCTGAATGCGCTTCCGAACGAAAGCGAGTGCGTGTGGGCGATCAGGATGAAGAAGGCGAGCGCCATCGTCGCGTCGCCGACCGCGTTCATCACGAACGCCTTCTTCGCGGCCTGTACCGCGCTCGGCCGCTGGTGCCAGAAGCCGATCAGGAGGTAGGACGAGAGGCCGACGAGCCCCCAGCCGACGAGCAACAGGAGCAGGTTGCCGCCCTCGACGAGCAGCAGCATCGAGAAGACGAAGAACGAGATGTACGCGAAGTAGCGGCGCTCCTCGTCGTCGCCGTCCATGTAGCCGATCGAGTAGAGGACGATCAGGCCGCCAACGCCGCTGACGATGAGCATCATCACCGTGCTCAGCGGGTCGACGAGGAGCTGCAGGCCGGCGTGGAAGTTGCCCGACTGGAGCCACGTCCAGGCCGTCGTGATCTCGCCGCGTGGCATCGGGTGGAACCCGAACGGCTCAAAACCCGGAGGAGGTGGACTTGGCCGCGAGTGCACGCCGAGG
>VAXA01000056.1 GCA_005883365.1 Actinomycetota bacterium | reverse complement strand
AGCGCGGGGGTTCGCCTCGAGCACGTACACGTCCCCGTCGCCCGTGACCGCGAGCTGGACGTTGAGGAGCCCGACGGCGCCGAGCGCGCGGCCGAGGATCCGGACGACGCGCGCGATCTCCTGCGTCTGGGCGAACGAGAGGCTCGGCGCGGGCAGGACGCACGCCGAGTCGCCGGAGTGGACCCCCGCCTCCTCGACGTGCTGCATGACCGCCGCGACGTATGTGTCGACGCCGTCGCAGAGCGCGTCGACATCCACCTCGACCGCGTGCTCCACGAAGCGGTCGACGAGGATGCGTTCGAACGGCGGCATCTCGCGGACCTCGTCGGCTGTGTAGCAGACGCGCATCGCGCGGCCGCCGAGGACGTAGGACGGACGGACGAGCACCGGGTAGCCGATCCGCTCGGCGATCTCGACCGCCTCGTCGGGCGACGCCGCGATCCCCCACTCGGGCGAGCGGAGCCCGTGTGCGCGCAGCAAGCCCGCGAAGCGTTCGCGATCCTCGGCGAGGTCGACGGCGTCGAACGGCGTGCCGAGGATCCGGTAGCCGGCGTCCTCGATCGCGCGCGCGAGCTTGAGCGGAGTCTGGCCGCCGAACTGGATCACGACGCCCTCGGGCTTCTCCCGCTCGCAGATCGCGAGCACCGACTCGGTGTCGAGTGGTTCGAAGTAGAGGCGGTCGGACGTGTCGTAGTCGGTCGAGACGGTCTCGGGGTTGCAGTTGACCATCACCGCCTCGTAGCCGAGCTCGCGGTACGTCGCGACGGCGTGGACGCAGCAGTAGTCGAACTCGATCCCCTGCCCGATCCGGTTCGGGCCGGAGCCGAGGATGACGACGCGCGGGCTGCCGCCGGTCGGCGGCGCCTCGTCCACCTCGCCCCAGGTCGAGTAGTAGTAGTTCGAGGCTGCCTCTACTTCGCCAGCGCACGAGTCGACCCGACGGTAGGAGGGGCGAACGCCGCAGTCGTGCCTCCTTTGCCGCACCGAAGTCTCGATCGTGCCCGCCGCCGTGGCGATGTCCGCGTCGGAAAGTCCCCGGCGCTTCAGGCGCAGCCAGTCGCCGGCGACGAGCGACTCGATGTCGCCGATGCCGTCGAGTGTCTCGCGGATCTGCGCGAGCTCCCGCTGGAAGAACGGGTGGACGTCCTCGGGAACCTCGGCGAGCACGGGCCACGGGGTCGCGGCCCCAGCGTCGAGCTCGCGCGAGCGGTACGCCTTGAGGAACGCCTCGGCGAAGGTACGGCCGATGCCCATCGTCTCCCCCACCGACTTCATCTGCGTGCCAAGCGTCCGGTCGGCGCCCGGGAACTTCTCGAAGGCGAAGCGTGGGAACTTGACGACGACGTAGTCGAGCGTCGGCTCGAAGCTCGCGGGCGTCGTCCCCGTCAGGTCGTTCGGGATCTCGTCGAGCGTGTAGCCGACGGCGAGCCGCGCTGCGACCTTCGCGATCGGGTAGCCGGTCGCCTTCGAGGCGAGGGCGGACGAGCGCGAGACCCGCGGGTTCATCTCGATCAGGCGCACGTCGCCGGTCGCGCGGCTGCGCGCGAACTGGATGTTCGAGCCGCCGGTGTCGACGCCGACCGCGCGGACCACGGCCGCGGCGGCGTCGCGCAGCTCCTGATACGCCTCGTCCGGCAGCGTCATCTGCGGCGCGACGGTCACGGAGTCGCCCGTGTGGACGCCCATCGGGTCGAGGTTCTCGATCGAGCAGACGATGACGACGTTGTCGATCCGGTCGCGGACGACCTCGAGCTCGAACTCGTCCCAGCCGCGCACCGACTCCTCGACGAGCACCTGGCCGATCGGGGATTCGGCGAGCCCGCGCTCGACCTGCCGGTGTAGCTCCTCCTCCGTCGCGGCGAACCCTCCGCCGTGGCCGCCCAGCGTGAAGGCGGGCCGGACGACCGCCGGCACCATCAGCCCTTCGAGCTCGTCGAGAGACGTGACGATCACCGAGGTGGGCACCTTGAGCCCGCACGACTCGACCGCCTCCTTGAACTTGAGCCTGTCCTCGGCGCGCTCGATCACGTCGAGCCGCGCGCCGATGAGCTCGATCCCGAGCTCGTCGAGGACACCGGACGTCGCGAGCTCGCGCGCGAGGTTGAGCGCCGTCTGGCCGCCCATCGTCGGCAGCAGCGCGTCGGGGCGTTCGAGGCGGAGCACCTCCGCCACCGACTCGGCGTCGAGCGGCTCGAGGTACGTGCGGTCCGCGAACCCTGGGTCGGTCATGATCGTCGCCGGGTTGGAGTTGACGACGATCGTGCGGAAGCCGTCCTCGCGCAGCACCTTGAGCGCCTGGCAACCCGCGTAGTCGAACTCGGCCGCCTGGCCGATCACGATCGGGCCGGAGCCGACGATGCAGATGCTCTCGAGGTCGT
>VAXA01000246.1 GCA_005883365.1 Actinomycetota bacterium | reverse complement strand
GCGGTCGAGCCGAGCCTCGACTACCGGCACGAGCTCCCGGAGGCGACCGACAATCCGACGATCGGCCAGGCGATGTCGAACGCCGCCTGCGACCTCGCCGAGGCCCTGCAGGCAAAGGCGATTCTCGTCCCGACGTTCACGGGGCGGACGGCGAACGCGGTGGCGCGGCTGCGGCCGCGCCGGCCTATCGTCGCCCTGACCCACGTCGACTGGGCGATGCGGCAGCTCGCGCTGGAGTGGGGCGTGACGCCGCTCATGATCTCCGAGACCGGGGACGTCGAGGAGCTCTGGCGCCTCGCGGTCGAGGCCGCGCGGAAGGCCGGAGTGGTCGAGAGCGGCGACAGCGTCGTGATCACGGCGGGAACGGCCGTGAACATCCCCGGCACCACCAACGTCATCAAGGTCGACGTAGTCGTATAGCCGACATACTCGCGTAGCCGCAGGACCGCCGCCGCCGCCGCAGAACTCGGGCTGGATGGCTGCGAGGAAGAAGCGCCGCCGGCGCCTCGGTGGACCAATCGCTCGCCGCTGGTTCGCGGTCGGGGCGCTCCTGCTCGTGGGGCTCCTCTACTACCGGCCGCTCCACGATTACCTCGACGCGCGCTCGCAGCGTGCGGTCCGGGTCGCGGCCGTGCGGCAGTTGCAGAAGGAGCAAGCGTCGCTCGAGCGGCGCCTCCGGCGTGCGTCGTCACTCGCCGTCCTCGCCAGCGAGGCGCGGATGCTCGGCTATATCCGGCCGGGCGAGCACCTCTTCATCGTCAAGGACATCCCGCAGTGGCGGCGCAGGCAGCATGGAGCACGGCATGCTGCCTCCCGTGGTCACGGACGCTGATCGGGCCGTCGTAGCGCGTCAGCTGGGGCGGGAGCCGCGGACGCTCCGTCGCGTCGCGGTCCGCTGCCCGTTCGGTGCGCCGGCCGTCACCGAACAGAGCCCATACGCCGCCGACGGCGAGCCGTTCCCCACGACGTACTACCTCACCTGCCGCCATCTCGTCATCGCCGTGTCACGCTTGGAAGCCGCCGGAGGCGTCGAACGCTGGAGCAACGCGGCACGCACCGAGCCGGCGTTGGCCGCGAGCCTCGCAGTCGCCGACGAAGAGCAGCGCCGCCTGCGCAGGGAGCTCGCCGGCGACGAGGCCCGCAACGACGGCGGCGCCTCGCTCGGGTACGGCGTCGGCGGCTCGCGCCGGAGCGGCAGCCTGAAGTGTCTCCATGCGCACGCGGCCTTCGCCCTCGCGCGTCCGGGCTACGAGCTCGGGGAACGGATCCTCGCGGAGGTCGAGCCGCGCTGGCCCGAACGGTGTTGTTCCCAATGAGATGGACCCTGTGAGTCAGGTCGAAGTCGCACGTCAGGAGTGGGAGGAGGGGAGCCGCCGGCTCGAGGCCGCCCGGGAGGACGCGCGCCGGTACCGGCAGCTGCTCGAGCTGCTCGACCTCGTGCTCGACGAGCTGCGCAAGCGGATCGGGCAGACGTACACGCTCCGGGAGCTCGTGGCCGTCTACGGCGAGTCCGATCGCTGGGCGCACGAGGTGCTCGAGGAGCGCGCGACGGCGTCGGGCTGGCCGCGCGACCTGACGATCGTCCTCGCCGCCGCATTCGATGCCTACCAGCGAGGCGCCGTCGACTACGAACCATGAGGATGTGCGCGTAGGACGCACATCCAGGTGTAAAAAGTGTGAGTTTTGGTCAAGTTCCCAGCGATGGCTTACAGAGACGACACCGCGCGCCGTGACCCCGAGTGGCTTACCCTCGGGCAGGCCGCGCGTTTTCTCGGCGTGGCCCAGAGCACGATCCGCAAGTGGTCGGACCAGGGCCGCGTGCCGGCCTTCTACACGCCGGGCGGCCACCGGCGCTTCCGCCGAGGTGACCTCGAGACGTTCCTCGCCCGCTCCGGTCCCGGCCGCCAGCAGGCAGGTCCGGCTGTCTTGCTCGTCGACGACGACGACCGGATGCGCGAGCTCGTCCGCCTCGAGCTCGAGCGGGAGGGGTACGAGGTACACGAGGCGGCGAGCGCGGACGAGGGGCTCGCTTCGATCGAGACGCGCAAGCCGGAGCTCGTGCTCCTCGACGTGATGATGCCGCACGTCGACGGCTGGGAGATGCTGCGTCGGATCCAGGAGCAGCACGGCGCAGGCGCGATTCCCGTCCTCATGTTCAGCGGCCAGGTCGACGAGGAGGCGAGGCGGCAGGCAGCATCGAGCGGCGCCCGCGGCTTCGTCGGCAAGGGGTTCGACCTCGAAGAGCTCGTCGAGCAAGCAAAGGCGATCGTCCCCGTTTAGCTCGCGGCTGCTGCGCCCCCGCTCGCTGAGAAACCGAACTTCGCGTCCGCGAGAGCGCGGTCTCGCGAACGCTCCGTGGGCGGCGGTCGAGCTCAGTTTTCCTCGGCCGTCGCCGGAAGCAGAAGGGCGATCGGTATCACCGCGACCAGGGCTGCCGCGAACAGCACCATCGCCCAGCGGGCCGAGGCCTCCTCGATGACGACGCCGCTCGCCAGGGGCGCGAGCGCCGCAAGTGCCACCGCGACCTGGATGAGCCCGTTGTTGACGCGGCCGTGCAGGGCGGGCGGCGTTCGCCGCAGCATGATCGCGAAGAAGGCTGCGTTCGTCGCCGGCGAGAGTATGAGCGGCAGCGCCAACGGGACCGCGACGGCGGGGGATGGAAGGACCGCAGCCGCGACGAGCATCAGGAGTGCGCCCGAGACGGTGAGCAGCAGGATCGACTGCTGCACGGACAGACGACGCCTGATCTGGGGTGCGAGGAGGGCGCCGATCATGCCGCCGACCATGATCACGGCCTCCGCGCCGCCGATCACCACCGCCGAGACGCCGTTGCGGCGAAGCCCGAGGATGACCGTGAAGATCGCGCCGGTGACCGCGAAGTTGATCAGCGGCGCCTGGATCAGGACGGCGCGCAAGAACGAGTCGCGCCAGAGGAACTTCAGTCCGTCGAACGCCTCCATCCAGAGGCCGCGTCGCAGGCTGGGCTCAGCTGAGGACTGGAACGCTCCTGTCAGCCCGCGCGAGGTGAGGACCGAGATCCCATACGAGATGGCGTCCGCGGCGAACGGCACGGCGCGTCCAAGTCCGTAGAGAAACCCTCCGAGAGGAGGGCCGATGAGGTTGGCCGCATACTGGCGACCCTCGCTCACCGCCCACGCCGACTCGAGCTGCTCGTCGACGACGATGAGCGGCAGCGCCGCCATCGAGGCCGGCCCGAAGAGCGTGTCTCCGGCCCGGTCGATCACGGCCACCGCGAGGACGACGGGCCACGCCACGGCGTGCGTCGCCACGAGCACGGCCAGGATCGCGAGTGCAACGGTCCGCACCCCGTCGCAGACGATCATCGTTCGCCGGCGATCCAGCCGGTCGGCCAGCGCCCCCGCGGGCAGCCGCACCGCAAAGGCTGCCGTGCTGGCTGCCGTTCCGACCGCCCCTGCGATGAGCGCCGAGTGCGTGAGGGCGAGCACGAGCAGCGGATAGGCGAGCGTTCCGATCTGCGTGCCGAGGTCGGACAGCACCTGTCCGATCCAGAGCAGCCTGAAGTTGCGGTTGGTGCGGAGCGTGCTCGGCGCGGCGGGCGCGGGCGCCGGATCCGGAGCCGTCGTCAAGCGAGCTCCGGGATAAGCCCTAGGGCAGGTCTTCCGCGGTCCGGAGGAGGCCCGCGCCGAGCAGCCCGAGTGCCGCGAGCAGGCTGACGTAGAGCCCGATTCCGCGGGCGGTCGAGACGAAGTACGTGTCCGGGACGGAGATCAGGCGGATGAGGACGAAGATCACCGCGAGCGCGCCGAGCGCGATCAGCAGCAGCCGGTCCGGGACGGCCGCCGGCAGCAAGATCCCGGCCTCCCGCGACGCCTCGAGGATCAGGGTGGCGAGCCCGACGAAGAAGACGAGCTTGCCGAGCGCACCGGAGTGCCACCCGGTCACCGACAGCGTCAATCCGTTCGGCAGCGTCCCGGCGTACCAGTCGGTGAACGCCGAGATCGAGAGAACGAGCCCCGAGACCCACGCGACCCGCACGCCCCAGCTCCCGACGATCGGCGTCGCGCGCTCGGGCTGCGGCGGCCGCCGCTGCGGGCGCATCCGGAAGGGACGGGCTGGCTCCGGCGTTTGCACGGGGGAAGTATGGGCACAAAGTCGCACCGAGCGCGCGCTGGGCGCGCCTTCTCCGAGGACGAAGAGGCGGTGGAGCAGGTGGGGGTCCAGATCGACGAGTCCGCGGTACCGTCCGCTCCCGCGGCGGACGCCACGCTGCTCGACGATTCCGGATTCGCAGAGTTCAGCGTCGCTGGCACGGAGGTGTCCGGCGAGTTCCGCTGCGCCGACTGCGGCTACGGCGCGGTCGTTCACCGTGCGCTGCCGCCGTGCCCGATGTGCGGCGGGACGGTGTGGGAGAGTCACGGACCGCTCACGCCGCGGCTCGTAGACTGACCCCCTCGCCTTCGGGGCGGAATAATTCCGACCGTGAGTTTGCTCGACCTGGATTCTTCGAGGGGGGATTCACGCGACGTCCGCCTATCGGCTCCGTCGCTCGCTGCCCTCGTGCGGGCGGTTGCCGCTGCGGCCGTCTCGGCGAGCTCGTCCGAGGCGTTGCGGGCGCTGGCGGATGCCGCCCGAGCCGCGGCAGGCGCCGAGATCGCGCTCGTTCGCGCTCTCGACGAGAGCGGCGAGCGGCTCGAGGCCGTGGCCGTCGCGGCGCCCCAGGCGCTCGCGGCCGAACTGGAAGGGACCATCCTGCCCGTGGAGGATCTCCCCGCCGCGCCGCTCGTCGAGCTCGCCCAGGCCCCCACCGCGGTGCGCCGGATCGCGGAGCGCACGGGCTCCACGCAGCTTCTCCTCGTGCCGGCGCGTGCGGACGGCTGCGCTGTCTCGCTCGAGCTGTTCCGCTCCGGCGAGCCCTTTGACGCGGAGCAGCGACTCGCTGCGGAGCTGTGCGCGGCGCAGGCGGCTCTCGTCCTTCGTGGCTTCGCGGCTGGCGGGGGCGGCTCCTCGCTCGCACGCCCGGCGCTCGAGCTGGCGGGCGAGGCGCTCGCTACGGCCTTGCACGAGGAGGACGCCGCAGCCGAGGTCGTTCGCCTAGCCGCCGGGGTTGCCGGTGCTTCGGGTGCGATTCTCTGGGAGAGCCGCGAGGGTGGCCTCGTCCCCGGCGCCTCCTGGGGCGTGGACGCCGCCGCGAATCTCGGTGCGGCGCGTGCGGTCGCAGAGGGCACGCTCGCCGAGCTCGGGCCCGTTCGCACCGCCACCGTCGGGCCCGCGCCGGATCGCGGCGTCTCGACGACGCTGCCGCTCGGCAGGCCTCCGCTCGGCGTCCTCCAGCTTTTCCATCCCGCGGGCGAAGAGCCGGACGAAGAGCAGCTCGCGCTACTCGCGACGTTCGGCGTCCGCGCGGCCGACGCGCTCCGCACCGGCGAGCGGGCGCGGCTCTTGGCGCTCGAGCTCGAGCGTACGCGGGCGCTGCTCGAGGTGATCGCGCAGGCGACGGCGGAGCTCTCCGTTTCCCACACGCTCGAGACGGCCGTCGAGCGGGTGGCCGAGCTCCTCGGCGTGGAACGCGTGGCCGTCTACCTCCGCAGCTCGGGCGAGGGCGAGCTCGAGGAGGCGGCGAGCCGTGGCCTTGCAGGCCCCCACGCGCGCGTCGCCGACCGGCTGCTCGACGTCGCGCTCGGCCCCTCGCGCGACCGGGCCGTGCTCGAGGTCTCGGATCTCGTGCGTGACCCCCGGCTCGCGGTGGTTGCGGCGGCGGCGCGGGAGACCGGGATCGGATCGGCGCTCGCGGTTCCGCTCGCCGCCCGCGGCGAGGTCGTCGGCCTGCTCGCCGCCTACCCGTCCGGACGGCCGGCGGCAGGCGAGCACGAGACGGCGCTCCTGGCGGCGCTCGCCGGGCAGCTTGCGGTCGCGGTGCAGAACGCGCAGCTCCACGAGCAGGCGACCCGTCTCGGGGCGGAGCGGGAGGCGGCGCTCGCCGCCGAGCGGGCGGCGGCGCGCCGACTCGGTGCGCTCTATGAGGTGTCCCGCTCCTTCGCGCAGAGCCTCCGGCTCGACGAGACACTCGCCGCCCTCGCGCGCACGGTCGTCGAGGTGCTCGATCTCGACGCCGCTGTCGTGCGGATGCCGGACGAGCGGCGAGAGCAGCTGGTGCCGCGCGCGATCCACATCCGGGAGGCGCAGTTCGCGGAGCCGGTCCGCACGATCCTTTCCCAGCCGGTGCCGTTCGGCCAGCGGAACGTGCAGCGGCTCTTCCGCGACCGGCGCAGCTTCCGGCTGCGCCCCACGCGCAACCGTGGCGAGCAGTTCCTGCCGGCGCTCGAGCCGTTCCTCGAGAAGGGCTGGACGGCGGCAATCGTCCCGGTCGCGCTGCCGACCAAGGTGGTCGCTTCGCTCGGCGTCTTCTCGTTCCGGCCGGGCAGCCCGCTCTCGGAGGAGACGGTCGAGGCTGCCACGGCGCTCGCCGCGCAGGCGGCCCTCGCGATCGACAACGCCCGTCTGTACCAGCAGCAGAAGCAGTTTGCGGACACGATGCAGCGGTCGCTCCTGCCGCGCTCCCGGCCGGTCGTGGAGGGGCTCGAGGTCGGCGAGCTGTACGAACCGTCGGCCCGGGTGGACGTCGGCGGCGACGTCTACGACTTCCTCGTGCTCGACGACGGCCGGCTCGCCGTCGTGCTCGGCGACGTGACGGGCCACGGCGTGGACGCGACGGCGGACATGGCGATGGCGAAGTTCGTCTTCCGCTCGCTTGCACGCGAGCACCCGGAGCCGCCCGACTTCCTCGCCGCCGCGAACGACGTGATCTGCAGCGAGATCGGCCCCGGCAAGTTCATCAGCATGAGCTACGTCGTCGTCGACGGCGTCAGCGGCGACGTCGCAGGCGCGAGTGCCGGACATCCCTCGCCGCGCATCGTCCTGCCGGACGGGTCGATCAGGGCGCTCGAGGCGCATGGTCTGGTGCTCGGGATCGACGTCGGGCAGGAGTACGCGGCGTCTCATGCGGTCCTGCCGGCCGGTGGCACGCTGGTCCTCTACACGGACGGCGTCGTCGAAGCTCGCCGCGACGGGGACCTCTACGGGGACGACCGTCTCGACGCGCTCCTCGCGGAGCGGCACGAGCTTCCTGCGCGCGCGCTCGCCGCCGCCGTCGCCGAGGACGCGCGCGACTTCGCCGGCGGCGACCTCTCCGACGATCTCGCGGTCGTCGTCATCCGCAAGACGTGAACCGGCCGCTCCATGACGGAGGCTTTACGGCGGAAAGCTAGAATCCGTGCGGTCCGTGGGCAAGCGCGCCGGCTTCATTCTTTGTCTCGTCGTCTGCGCCCTCGGCGTGGGCGCGAGCCTTGCGCGCGCCGACGGCACGCCGCCTCCCGCCGTGATCGCGGACGGTGTCCAGATCGGCTCAGTCGTCGTTGGCGGGATGACCGCCGACGAGGCGACAGCCGCGGTGCGGGAGGCGTATTTCGCGCCGCTTGTCGTGCATGTCGGCCATCGCAACGTCTCGGTCTCGCCCCATCACTTCCATACGGCCCTGGACGCTGGCCCAGCGGTCCAGGCGGCGCTCACGGCAGCGGCGGACACCGTCCTTCCGCTCACGCCGACTTTCGACATGCAGCTCGTCGTGAAATGGGTGAAGACCCTGGCCGCCAAGACCGATCTCGCTCCCGTGGCCGGCACTGTGATCCTGCGCCACAACCGGCCGGTGCTGACGCATTCGCGTCCGGGACGCGCGCTCGGGAAGTTCCCGACGCGGATGCGGATCCGCGCTGCGATCGTTAGCGGCGCCCGGACGACGATCCTTGCTCCCCTGCGCAAGATCGCTGCCGCTGCGGCGAAGGCCGAGCCGATCATCGTGATCCACCGCGGCGTCAACCGCCTCTACCTCTACAACGGCGTGCGCCTCGTGCGCACCTTCCCGGTCGCCACGGGGCAGGCGATCTACCCGACGCCGCTGGGCCACTTCCAGATCGTCGTCAAGTGGGTCAACCCGTGGTGGTATCCGCCGACCCAGGACGCGTGGGCGCAGGGGCTGAAGCCCGTCCCGCCCGGGCCGGGCAACCCGCTGGGCACGCGCTGGATGGGGTTGAGCGCGCCGGGCGTGGGCATCCACGGCACCGACGAGCCGTGGTCGATCGGACACTCCGAGTCGCACGGCTGCATCCGGATGCAGGTGTCGTCTGCCGAGTGGCTGTTCACTCGCGTGCGGATCGGGACGCCGGTGTTCATCGTTCCGTCTTAGCCCTGCCATGCGGGGCCCGCTGAAGCTCGGGGCACAGGCGCTCGCGGTCGCCGGAGTCGGGCTGCTCGCGACGCTCCTCGTGTGGAATCTGACCCACCAGACGCCGCCGCCGAAGGTCGGCGCGCGTGCGCCGGCCTTCTCGCTCGGGCGCCTGAGCGGAACGGGGGAGATCTCGCTCGCGTCGCTG